>JBBSVF010000143.1:0-7635 GCA_038233745.1 Gemmatimonadales bacterium | reverse complement strand
GGCTTCGTGCCCCCAGGTGTCGTTCACACGCTTGAAGTGATCGATGTCCACGAGCACCAGTGACACGGGCTGGTCGAACCGGTCTGCCTCCGCCAGCGTGCGCGTGAGTTGCTCGCCGAAGTGCATCCGGTTCCACAGCCCCGTGAGCGCATCCGTGCGCGCGCGACGGTCCACTTCCGCGAACTGCCAGGCCAGCTCCAGCGAGCTCGCCACCACCGCCCCGAGTACGGTGAGTGGACGCGTATCCTCCAGCAGCAATGAGCCGACCTCGTCGCCCTCCAGCACGAGGCACCCCAACACCCGCCCCTCCCGCGCGATCGGAATGATCGCGACACTCTGGGGATCGCGGATCACGCGCGCTACGCCGTAGAGCGACTGACCGGAGGCGGCACCGCGCGCATCCTCCAGCACCTGCAGTGATCCGGTCCGGCACGCCTCGGCCACCACACTCGACGGATCGAGCGCCGCCGGCGTCCGGAGACCACTGCCGTCGGTAGCGAAGTGCAGCTCGCCGCTGTCGGCCTCCGCGTCCCACCGCACCAGCACAGCCCCCCGGGCGCCGGAGACATCCAGCGCCGTATCGCAGAGCGCTCGCGCCAGTCCGTCTCCACCGCGATCGCTCTGCAGCCGCTGTACTGCGTCGAGCAGCGCCTGGCTCTGCCGCATGTGGCGGCCGTAGCGACGTCGTACGTCCACCAGCTCGTGAAAGGTGGCGATCTGCGAGGAGAGCCGGGGCAGCCACTCCTTGAGTCCCGCGCGCGGAAGACCGAGTCCTGCTGCGGATGTCACGCTCACCACCCCCAGGAGCGTTTCTCCAAGGGTGACGCTCGTGGCCGCGACGATAGCAGCGTCATCCTGACCGACAATCTGCACAGTGCCCGACTCGGCAGCCCACTGCACCAGCGGACCCCACTCGGCCATGTCGAAGCGGGCCGGCCGAGCACCGGGGGACGACCAGACCGCCGGCGTGAGTGTGTCGCGATCCGCATTCCACCGCCAGAAGATGGCCTCGTCGGCTCCCATCAGGTCCTGGACATCCACGAGCAGGGCGCCGAGCATCTGACGGTCGTGCTGCAGCTCGCGCGCCTCGAACGATACGCGCACGTCGCGCCGGAGCGCTTCCACGCCCACGGCGTCGCCTTCGTCTTCATCCGGGAGCACGACGTCGACCTTCGCGAGCCGAGCGCGCGCCACTGCGAGATCTGCGCGTGAGCGACGCGCATGCCGGACGGCCACCAGTGCGGCAGCCAGCGCTCCCACGGCGAGCACGACCGCGAAGGCGAGCAGCATGACGCTAGCTGTGGAGGATTCGCGCCGCGGCCATCGCCGCGCCGAACCCGTTGTCGATATTCACCACCGTCACGCCGGCCGCGCAGCTGTTCAACATGCTCAGCAGCGGCGCAACGCCGCCGAAGGCCGCACCGTATCCGATGCTCGTCGGCACGGCAATCACGGGAACGCGCGCCAGCCCGCCTACGACGGACGCAAGAGCGCCGTCCATGCCGGCCACCACGATGATCACGCCAGACTGCTCCAGCACCTCGCGGCTCGACAGCAGTCGGTGAAGTCCCGCCACGCCGACGTCGTTCAGGCGCACGACCTCGCAGCGCATGACGTCAGCGGTGACCGCGGCTTCCGAGGCCACGGGCAGATCGCTCGTGCCCGCGGTGACGATCAGGACGGAGCGCGCGGCGCGTGGCGACGGATGCGACGGCTGGAGCACGGCGGTTCTGGCCACCGCGTCGATGGCCACGCCGGGAAATGCCGCGCGCACTGCCTCGCCGGCGTCGGGCGAGAGGCGGGTCACGAGCACGCCGTCGCCGCGTGAAGCCACACGCGCGGCGATCTCAACCACCTGCTCGGGCGTCTTGCCGCCCCCGAAGATGACCTCCGGAAAGCCCTGCCGGAGCGCCCGGTGGTGGTCGATCGTGGCAAAGCCGAGGTCTTCGATGGGCGCATCGGAAAAGGCGGCGAGGGCATCCTCCACCTGGATGCGCCCCGCGGCCACATCGGCGAGGAGTGACGTGGCGCGGTCCCTGTTCACGCGGCGTCCGCTGCCCGTTCGTGTTCGACGCCGCGCTCGTCGCCACGAGCGTGTTGGCTGTCGGCCCACTGATGCGCATTCGCGAGATAGTCCGCGAAAATACCCTCGACCTCTGCAAACGAAGTCACCGCGTAGAGCTGCTTGCGCAGATCGGCGCTCCCGGGCAACCCCTTCGAATACCAGCCCAGATGCTTGCGAAACTCGACGGCCGCACCGCGCGGGTCCGTCTCGTACGCCATCACCTTCCGCGCATGCTCCAGGGCAATGGCGAAGCGCCGCTCCACGCTCGGCGCGGGACGCATGGGGCGCCCGGCGAGCAGATCCTTGGTCTGGTTGAAGATCCAGGGCTGCCCGTACGACCCGCGTGCGATCATCACGCCCGCGCATCGAGTGTGGGTGTGCATGCGCAAGGCGTCGGCGGCAGTCTTGATGTCGCCATTGCCGAGCACCGGAATGTCGAGCGCGTCCACGACAGCGGCGATCTCGTCCCAGTTCGCCTGGCCCGTATACATCGGGGTGCGGGTGCGCGCGTGCAGCGCCAGCACGCGCACGCCGGCGTCCTGGCAGCGCAGCGCGATTCCCACGGGGTCACGCATCGGCTCGTTCCAGCCGCTCCTGATCTTGCACGTGACCGGCAGATGGGTGCCCGAAGCCACGGCACGGATCACCTGTTGCGCGAGGTCGAGGTCGCGGAGACATCCTGAACCGCCGTTCCGTCGCACCACCTTCTTCACCGGACAGCCGAAGTTGATGTCGATGAACTCCGGCTGGAACACGTCGGCGACGAAGCGAGCGGCCTCGCCCATCGCGACCGGATCGGCGCCGAAGATCTGCACGCCGATCGGGCGCTCTTCGGCACCGAAACGGAGCTTGTGAAGTGTTGCCTCGTTCTCGCGCCGGATGCCCTCGGCACTCAGGAACTCGGTGACGACGACGTCCGCTCCGTGCTCGTGGCAGATCTGCCGGAAGGGCGACTCCGAGACCCCGGCCATGGGCGCCAGATAGAGGGGGACATCGGCGTCGATCGGGAACGGAAACTTCATGTGTGAAAGCTACCGGAGCGGCGAAGCGCAGGCAACGCAGCCGTTTGACAATGCAGCGCGCCGCCGGGTACTTTACCCGGTTCGACGACGACGGGCCGCGCTGCGGTCCCTGCCCCTGCCCAGCCACGGATTGCCCAGATGGAACTGCGCGAGTTCTTCAGCGAAGATGCGATCAAGCTTCACCTGGATGGTGAGTCCAAGGACGACATCCTCAAGGAGTTGATCTCGCTGCTCGCTCTCGACGAGAAGTCCGAGGGCATGCTGTTCAAGATGCTGAAGCGCCGCGAGAACCTGGGATCCACGGGCATCGGGCGCGGCATTGCGATTCCGCACTGTCGCTCGCTGGTGGTGAACAAGCTGCGCGTCGCCTTCGGCCGCAAGCCGAATGGCGTGGATTTCAAGGCGATCGACGAACGCCCGGTGAACTTCTTCTTCCTGATCGTGGCGCCTCCGCTCGAGGTGTCCAATCAGTATCTGCCGGTGCTGGGCAAGATCGCGCAGTTCTCCAAGGAGCCCGATGTGCCGCAGCGCCTGCTCGACCTTACCGAGCCAGGGCAGTTCCTCGATCTGCTGAAGGAAAAGGGCGTCTGACGCTGTGGGCGGGGGCGCTCAGAAGGAAAACACCGTGAGCGCGAGGGTGAGCCAGAGGGCGGCGACGAACGCGACTCCGTAGGCGATGAGGATGCAGAAGAAGCGTGCGATCGTGCTTGCGAGCCACGTTCCATAGACGACGCGCGCAGCGGAGACGGCGTAGGCTGCTGCGGAGAGCAACACGAGGCCGGCCCACGCCGTCCCGACCGCGCTTGAGGGAATCACACGCGAGATCACGGCCACGGTCAGGGCGAGAAACAAGGCCGCATGCACGTGCAGCGCGAAGGTGAGGTGCTGTGGATAGTGGAATCCGCGTCGGCGAAAACCCACCATCACCAGGGCCGCGAACAGCGGCACGAGCACGAACATCGCTCTGGGAATGGCTGCATCCACTGCTTGCGTGAGCACCTGTGGAGACCGCGAGGCGCGTGCGAAGTGCTCAAACCACACGCGCTGGGGCATGGGCGCCGAGACCGCGAGCGAGTCCAGCTCGCGCAGCTGGGCAGGCGTGGATTTGCCCACCTGCACGAGGCCCTGCTCCACACGCTCTCCTTTGCGATTCAGCACCGTGCGATGGGGCACAATCGCGCTCATGGCGAAGAAGAGCACACTGCACGTCAGGTAGAGTCGCAGCGGCGGGAGATACGGCGCTCTTCGGCCGCGCAGGTGCTCCACTGTGAGCCGCCCAGGGGTACGCAGCAAGGTGCGAAAGGTGACGCCAAGCTTGCCATCCCAGCCCAGAAACTCCGCGGCGAGCTCGTGAGCATACTCTCGCAGCGTGGGATCCACCTCACCGTCGGGCTGGCCGCACTCGGGGCAGTACCGAAGCTGCACATTCGTTCCGCAGTTGCGACAGGGATTGATAGCCGAGAAGGACGCCGGTGTGGGCCCGGCTGGCGCGCGGAGCGCCTCCGTGCGTCGTTCACCGATGCGGCGCTGTCCCTCGCGGCGATCGTCCACAGCCTATGTCACTCCCATTCGATCGTCGCCGGCGGCTTCGAGCTCACGTCGTATACGACGCGATTCACCCCATCCACCTCCCGGATGATGCGATTGCTCATGCGACCCAGGACGTCGGGCGCGAACGGATACCAGTCCGCCGTCATTCCATCGGTGCTGGTAACGGCCCGCAGCGCGAGCACGTTGTCGTAGGTGCGCTCGTCGCCCATCACGCCCACGCTGCGAACCGGCAGCAGCACGGCGAAGGCCTGCCAGATGTCATCGTACAGCCCGGCGTTCCGGATCTCCTCCAGGTAGATCGCATCCGCGCGACGCAACACGTCGAGCGCTGATTCGGTGACCGCGCCGAGAATGCGGATGGCCAGCCCCGGTCCCGGAAAGGGATGCCGACCGACCATCTCGTCCGGCAGCCCGAGCTCGCGTCCCACCTTTCGCACCTCATCCTTGAACAACTCGCGCAGCGGCTCCACCAGGCCGAACCGCATGCCGGGTTTCAGCCCGCCCACGTTGTGGTGAGTCTTGATGGTGACGCTCGGCCCACCGTGCGGCGCAGCACTCTCGATGACATCTGGATAGAGCGTGCCCTGCACCAGGAACGCTGCATCGGTCCCTGCCTCCGCAGTTGCGGCCTCGAACACATCGATGAAGGCATGCCCGATCGCGCGACGCTTGGCCTCGGGATCCTCGATGCCCCGCAGCGCGGAGAGAAAGCGCTCGGTGGCGTCCACGGTGACCAGGCGCATGCCGAGGTGTTCGTGCATCGTCTGCTCCACCTGCTGACGCTCGTTCAGGCGCAGCAGCCCCGTGTCCACGAATACGCAGGTGAGCTGATCGCCGATGGCCCGGTGCACGAGCGCAGCGGCCACCGAAGAATCGACGCCGCCGGACAGTCCGCAGATCACCTGCGCGCTGCCTACGGTTGCGCGGATCCGCTCCACCTGGTCGTCGATGAACGCCGCCGGTGTCCAGTCGGCGGTGGCCCCGCACACCGTGAACAGGAAGTTCCGCAGCATCTCGCCGCCATGCGGCGTGTGCGCGACCTCGGGATGGAACTGCACCCCGAAGATGGGCTTTGTCTCGTGCGCGAAGGCGGCCACCGGATTCCCGGCGCTACCGGCAATCACTCGATAGCCGGGCGGCGCGTGCTCCACGTGATCGCCATGGCTCATCCACACGGTTTCGGGCCCGCTCGCGCCGAGTCCACGGAACAGCGAACTCGCGGCGTCTACGGTGATCGCTTCGCGACCGTACTGTCGCTGCGCACCGCGCGCCACGTCGCCGCCCTCCAGATGCGTGATGAGCTGCATGCCGTAGCACACTCCCAGCACTGGTGCAACGTCCAGCAGGGCGCGGTCGATCGTCGGTGCATTCTCGCCATACACCGAGCTGGGTCCGCCACTGAAAATGATGCCGGTGGGATTCCACTCGCGAATCCACTCCAGCGACCGGGTCGGCGGGTGGATTTCCGAGTAGACGCCTGCTTCGCGCACCCGGCGCGCGATGAGCTGCGTGTACTGCGAGCCGAAGTCGATGATCAGCAGCCGGCTTGTAGCCGTCATGTGGTCCAGTGTTCTCCGTCCAGCGACAGGAACTCCACGGTCTTCGTCTCGAGGTCGAGAATGGCGGCCTTCGGCGTACCGTACAGCCAGCCGCACGACTCACCCGGATTCACGATCAGCGTTTCACCCCGCGTGGAGGTTTCCTGCCGGTGCGTGCAACCGTGGATCACGATGGAGTGGCCGTCAATGCTGCGCTCCTGCACCTCGCCGATGTCGTGGACCACCAGCAGCCGCTGCCCTCCCAGCTCGAAGCTGTGAGGGCCTTCGAACAGCTCCGCGCCGAAACCCGCCGTCGCCTTCGCGAGCAATCCCTGCGTGTCGCCATCATTCCGGCCGAACACGCCGGCGAGCGACAGGCTCGCCTCCTCGATGGGCCGCAGGGCAAAGGGCGCGCAGTAATCCCCCGCGTGCAGCACCATGGAGATGCCGGACTCCTGCATCACGCGAACGAGTTCCGCGATTGCCGGTAGTCTGTCGTGACTGTCGGCCAGCACTCCGACGCGCATCAGTCCATCCTCCATTCGGGGTCATCCTGCTCCAGCCGGACGAGATCGTCGTACGACTCGCGGCGCGTGGTCACTGCGAAGCGATCACCATCGACGAGCACTTCCACCCCCCGCCGACGAGAGTTGTAGTTCGACGCCATCACGTACCCGTACGCGCCCACATCATGCACCGCGAGCAGATCGCCCGCAGTGGCACTGTCCATCTGCCGGTCGAGCGCCAGGAAATCGCCGCTCTCGCACACCGGACCCACCACATCGGCCGTCATGCGTCCCGTGGCCCGCGTCACGCGTTCGATCCGGTGATAGGCGTCGTAGTGCGACGGACGTATCAGCTCCGTCATGCCCGCATCCGCGATGAGGAAGTCGCGGCCACCGCTGTGCTTTTCGTACAGCACGCGAGTGAGCAGCACGCCGCAGTTTCCCACGATGAAGCGCCCGGGTTCCATCAGCAGGGTGAGTCCCGTGCCCGCCAGTCGCGGTGCGAGTCCGTTCGCAAAGCGCTGCAGGTCCGGCGACTCCTCCGCGTCATAGCTCACCCCGAGTCCCCCGCCGATGTCCAGATACCTGATCGTATCCACGCCATCGGCCCGCAGGGTAGCGAGCACCTGCAAGAGACGTTCGGTGCCATCCAGGTAGGCGTCGAGCTTGAAGAGCTGCGACCCGATATGCATGTCGAGCGCGAGCAGCGACACGTTCGGCAGCCCCGACGCCAGTCGCGCCACACGTAACACATCGTCGAATGGAATTCCGAACTTCGCTCCCTTCTCGCCGGTCTTGATGTAGCGATGCGAGCTGTCGACGGCCACCTCCGGATTCACGCGGATGCCCACCGGCGCAGTGACACCCAGTTCGCCCGCGATCCGGTCCAGCAACACCACCTCGGCTTCCGACTCCACGTTGATGAGCAGTACGCCGGCCTGCAGCGCTTCCCG
>JBBSVF010000142.1:0-7805 GCA_038233745.1 Gemmatimonadales bacterium | reverse complement strand
CGGCGCGTGGCCAGGTCTCGTAGAGGTAGACGTCTGCGGCGCTGTTCACACTGTGGATGGACTGCTCGAGCAAGTCTGCGTAGCGCGTGAAGCGGTCTGGCCGTCCTGTGCGCGATGCCGGAGCGGGGCCGGTGCTGAGGTCGTGCATCACCACGGCATTCCACCGCGGCTGCGCGATCACCGCGAGCGCGTTGGTGTAGTGATACTCGAGCGTCTTTCCGCTCACGAGTTCGCTGTGGACTTCATACGAGAGTCCTGCCTCGGCGGTCATGGCCTTGAACATCGCGGGGATTCCCCCGTAGGGGCCGGCGCTGCCTTCGGAGCGCGGCTGGCCGGCAGGAATGTTCGCGTTCTCGTCGACCACGCCGGCGGTGTTGTAGCTGCGCACCGGCTGGAAATGACCGTGCAGGAAGCTGTTGCCAACGAAGAGGATGACGACCGGCTTTGGCGCAGGCTGGGTGCGCGGGGCGGGTGCGCAAGCGGTGACCGCAGCCGGCGTGAACAGAGCGGCAGCGAGGAGCGTGCGGAGTGGGCGGGGAGCGTGCGTGAGCATGCAGCAGGCCTTCGTGTGATGGTGGCGGGTCAGTGCGCGGAATCGTTCATCGGGGCGGTCGCCGCCGGACGCTGTCGGGCCAATAGGCGAATTCTGGGACGGAACAGGCGCCGTCAAGATCGGCGACGTGGTCGCGGATCCAGGACTGCGCGTCCGAGAGGGCGGCGTTGTAGATGCTTGGTCCGATCTCCTTGAGCACAAACTCCAGCAGGAGGCCTGCCTGGAGATCGCCGACGTCCTGATCGAGTTGCTCGGACAGGTAGCGTTTGATGGAGGCGATGGAGTGCGAGTTCGCGGTTTCGGAGAGGGTGATGGGCATGGGATACCGGGCTCTGCGTGAGTATCGAGTACGGCGACGAGATGGACAAACTGGGATCGACGTTGGCGCTGCGCGGCGCGGATGAAGTAACGACGATCAACTGCAGATCCTTCGCTGCGCTCAGGATGAAGGGGGGCGCTCAGGATGACCATCGCCCTGAGCGCAGCGAAGGGCCTGCAAGGAAGTGCCTCGTGCGATACTCTTCCGTCGCAGGAGGCTGGCGGGTATCCGTCGCATGTCAGCGCGCCGGATCGGCCGACGACCGCGTGGCACAGCTAGCCCCCAGCACCGGCTCGTGCCGCTCGATCTCGGCTCGCACCCGTTCAACCTGCGTCGCCGTGCCACGCACCCGGATGGTATGAGGCGCCTCTGCACGAATGAGAATGCCATTCTCGCGCAGCGGCAACAGTGGCCGCACGAGCTCCGCAGCATCGCTGGGCGACAGGCACCGCAGCGGGATGGTCTCGTCGATCATCGAGGCACCGATCGCGAAGGGCGCGCCGCTGCTCGCGGATGACTGTGACAGCGCGAAGACCACACCCAGGAGCATTGCGGCGCCACCAACGGCGAGTGCGAGGTAACGCCGGCGGCTCGGCACGCGCGGCCCATCACTGCGCACGAGCGTCGGCGCGTCGTTCAACTCCGCCAGCGCTGCGTCGAACGCGGTGTTCGTGATGCCTGCCTCTGCCGCGGCCTCCCGAAGCTGCGCGACGGTGGTCCCGTCGCCGAGTGTCGCATCCAGCTCCGTGGCGCGACGGAGGAGGGTCGACGCGATCGGATCCGGAATGATGCGGTCGTCGGACGGAGAAGACCGCCGGGAGTCGTGCGGAAGCTGCATGGCCCGCTGAGTACGAGGCGCCGCGTGCGTGCAAGGAGTGCTTCCCAAGCTACGGGCAACCGTTGAACTGCACCAGCAGACAGTAGAGGGCGGGAGCTCCCTCGCGCCGTAGCATGAAGGCAGGTGGCGCCTCGGCGCGCCATCCATGTACCCTTCGATACCCCTGTCGCCACTCATTCCGGAGAGATCCCTGATGACGTTGTTCGCGCGTACTGCACTGCTACTCGCCGTGGCATCCACCTCCGCTCACGCGCAGATCAACGCCGGCGACAAGGGCGCGGAGCCGTCGATACCGTTCACCATGACGCAGGTGACCACGCTCGAACTGCCCTGGCGCATTGCCTTCCTGCCGGACGGGCGGATGCTCGTCACGGAAAAAGTCGGCGCACTCACACTGATGACGCAACAGGGTGTGAAGATGCGAGTGGCGAATGTTCCCGCCGTGCTGCACCAGGGACAGGGCGGTATGCTCGGCGTCTACCTCTCGCCCAACTACGCGAGCGATCACAACGTCTATCTCACCTACTCCGAGCCGGGCGACGGTGGCTCAAGTCTCGCCCTTGCACGGGCGCGGCTGAATCTTGCCGGCGCCGCCGCGAGCCTCGAGGATCTCCAGGTGATCTGGCGCGACGGTGCCCGCGGTCGCGGTGGCCAGTTCGGCGCTGCGGTCGCGTTCTCGCCGGACAAACGCTACCTGTTTCTCACCGTCGGCGACCGCCAGCGCATGACTCCCGTGCAGGATCCGAGTTCGCCCTTGGGCAAGATCCTCCGGCTGACGTTCGATGGAAAACCGGCGCCGGGAAACCCACTGGCGGGCAAGGTGGGTGCGTCGACCATTCCGATCATCAACCCCCCTCGAAACACCGAAGTGGCGAAGACGGCGCCCGTCATTCGCGAGTACGCCTTCCCGGGCGCGAACCTCACGCCTGCGGAAACGTGGAGCACGGGGCATCGCACTCCATATGGCCTCGCGTTTTCACCGGATGGGCGGCTCTGGGAGGCGGAGCATGGACCGCGCGGCGGCGATGAATTGAATCTCATCGAGCCGGGCAAGAACTACGGCTGGCCGCTGGTGTCGTATGCGGTGAACTACGATGGCGTCCCGATCCCCAGTCCCGACACGCGCCCCGATCTCGCGAAGCCGGTGATCTACTGGACACCGATCATTGCACCGGGAAGTCTGACGTTCTACAACGGCGCCATGTTCCCGGCGTGGAAGGGGTCGGCGCTCATGGGCGGCATGGCGACGCTCTCCCTCAACCGCATCACCTTCAATGGCAGGGGCGGGGCGACGCCGGCCGAACGGTGGGTGGTGGGGCATCGCATCCGCGACGTGGCGGTGGCGCCCGATGGGGCCGTGTGGCTGATCGAGGATGCGAATCCTGGCGGCGTGTTTCGGTTGACGCCAAAGCCGTAGCGCACGTTTCGTCGCGATCACGAGAAGCGACCACGCGATACGCGCGACTCAGCCCATCGCGGGCGACTGCCCGTTTCGCGTCATGATACGCAGCTGTTCCGCGATCTCGCGCTGCGCCGCGAGCATCGCATTGAGGGTGCGGATGAACCAGACAAAGAGAAACAACGGCACCATCCACGCTATGATCATGAAGGCAAACCAGATAACCACCATTCCACCTGACGCCGCGTTTGCAAACATGCAGGCCCCCTGAGAGTGCGTTGAGCTTCGATGGGTTGCGCCAGCGTCGGCGAACCGCACAATCCCTTATCCGCGCCGCGCGGTCTCGATCGTCGCGATGTCGATCTTCTGCATTGTCATCATTGCCTGGAACGCGCGCTTCGCTGCCGCGGGATCAGGGTCGGTGATCGCGTCTGTGAGCGCCACTGGCGTGATCTGCCACGACAGCCCCCACTTGTCCTTGCACCACCCGCAGTCGCTCACCTCGCCATCGTTTCCGATAATTGCATTCCAGTATCGATCCGTCTCGGCCTGGTCTTCGGTGGCGACCTGAAACGAGAAGGCCTCCGTATGCTTGAACATCGGTCCGCCGTTGAGTCCCAGGCAGGGAATGCCCATCACGGTGAACTGGACGGTCAGCACATCTCCCTGCTTGCCCGATGGATAATCTCCCGGAGCTCGGTGCACCGCGTCAACCGACGAATCGGGGAATACGCTGGCGTAGAACCGGGCCGCGTCCTCGGCCTCCCTGTCGTACCAGATGCAGATGGTATTCTTTGCTGGATGGCTCATGTCATCGCTCCGAGTATCGATAAGGGGTAATCGTCGTATCCAACGCGCGCAGGGCTGCCGCGGAGTGCAGATCTTTACTGCAGATCCTTCGCGGCGCTCAGGATGACGACTGCTGTCGCCCTGAGCGTGACCTATGCGCTACCGGTCTGTGTCTGATAACGTGGCCACCGCGAAACTGTGGCGATAGTGAACCTTCCAGGCACCCTGCGAAACGACAGTGCGCGTCGCCACCGAGATGCTGTCCGGTGGAACTGTCGCGTGGTAATGACGCGCGACAAAGCGCGCAAGCTCACGCTACGGAGCTGGCGAGCGAGGCAGCACATGGGCGACGAAATCACTCACGCGCCGCCTGGCGGAACTTTATCGATTCGATACTCGAACACGTACGCGTGACGCCCACCGCCCACTGCGATGGTCATCCTCCCGCTCAATCCCGCGAGCGCTCCACCTCCCGACCCCGGCACCACCTGCACCACAAGCGCCTGCGTTCCGCGATCCATGGTTCCGCTGTGCTGCAGACTGAACCCGCCTGACTTTCCTCCGAGTGTCCCCGTCACCCGTTCGATCGCTACATAGCCCGCGGAGCCCGTCGCGGGCGCGCCGCCACTCAGCATCAATCCCTTGCTCACTGCCTCGAGATCACCGTGAAACACCTTGTCGATGGTCATGCGCGCAATGCTCTCGCCATCCGCATACGCATCGCCCGCCATCGGCACGATCTTCACCTCGAATGTCCCCTCTGCGCGCGTCATCACGGTATCTCCTCTCTGCATTGACGTTGTGCTCGCGGTCGCTCGGCGCGGAGCACCCGCGCGCACCGGCGTTGCGCACGCGACGCAGGTCGCCGCGATCATGATCGCCGAACCGGTGCAGGCGAACGCGCGGGCGTATCTGCCTCGCCTACCCATCGCCTTCACCCGCTGGGCGCACCGCGCCGCTTCCCAGTCGTCCCTCGCCAGTCATCCGGCCAGCCACTCGTGCCGCAACCGACTCCATCTGCTCCAGTCGCCGCCGTGCCCACCCCGGAAGCGCCCGTAACTGCATTCCGATCATCAACATCCCCGACATCCCGATCGCGAGCAGTGCCCCGCCCGACGCAGCGTGGTTCATCGCTGGTTCGCCCATCACAAGGACGAGCGCGCCGGCAGACGTGAGTGTCATCACGGCGCCGGCCAGGATCGCCGACCTGGCGTCGCCCTTCGTGGTGCGCAGCCGCAGGCGCTGCCCTCCTTCCACGGGCTCCAGCAACGCCTGCAGATTCCCGTTCGTCCACTGCCGCAGACCGCCCTGCACACGCACATTCCCCCGCGCGCCAAAGGTGTCCCGGAGAATCACCACAAGCCGCTCCCACTCGGCGTCGTTGAGCTCGCGACCGAGTTGCACGGTGTGCCCCACACTCAGGGGCGCACCCAGCAATGTGCGCGTCACCCCGCCCCTGGGTCCGTTCAGCGTTATTGCGGCCGCCTCGATCGACTGCGCATCGATTCCCACCTCACGCCCAATCTCCACGAGCTCCGCCAGGCTCATCCCCTCGGCGGCCGGTACGCGCGACACCCCATTCGGCTCCCGCTCGTCTGCCGCGCGGGCGAAGATGGCTGCCACCTCGTCGTCGTTGAATCGCCGCTCAGTCATCCCTTGAATCTGGGCGCTGCACAGGGGCGACGCCAACTCCCGCGTCCGTCCCGGGGGGCCGACGTCAGTCTCTAGTCCCGCGCCTCGAGAATGCGCTGGGTGAGCTGATCATGTGTTCCATCGCAGAACGCCTCGAGCGCTTCCTCGAACAGGCGCTCCTTCGGCTCGGCCACCGCCGCGAACAACGTCATCGAGGAGCGGAACTTCATGGCGTCCGTCTCACCGAACATTTCTCCCAGCGAGCTATCGCGATGCGCCAGCACGGCACGGGTGCTTTCGCGCAGGCGCTCGCCGAGCACGGGATGCGCGAGGTACGCGGTGGCCTCCTCGCGGGACTCGATGCCGAACGTCTGCGACTGGGTGGACTTGCCGAGTCCGCGTAGCTGCGGAAACACGTACCAGATCCAGTGCCCCTCCTTCTTGCCTGCGCGAAGCTCCCGCAGAGCGTCGGGATACTCGCGCTGCTGTGCGTCGAGGAACCGTGAGAGATCGCTCATTCCCTGATGATGCCGTGAGGCACGACGCGGGGGTAGGGTGAACAGACCCCCTTCGCTGCCCGGCGACCCCGGAACTGCCTGCGAGAAGCCTGGCACCGTGCTCAGGAGTTCGACGGCGCATCCGTCCGCCGAGATCGTTGCCGCAGATTCGCTGACTCCGGCTTGCACCCCTCCGCGCGATGCGGCAATCTCGTGATACCATCGTCTCTCCACGCCATTGGAGCTCCAGAATGTCTGATTCGCTCGATCTGCTCGACGCCCTCGAGGCCGACGCTCGCGTCGCCGCTTCCGCTCTCGAAGACAGCACGCATGGCGAGGTGGATCGCCGAGCCTTCCTCCTGATGTCGCTCGCAGGCGCCGCGGCCTCCACCCTGGTTCCAGGCCTCGCCCGGGCGCAGGCCTCCGCGGATTCCGCGCGTCGCGCCGCGACACTCGCCGCACCCGCCCCACAACAGCAGACCACCGCGCTCTACCCACTCGGCAACGGCGAGGCGCCGGCCGAGCAGTTCATGCCCTATCCCGGCGGTACGGGTGCGTTGCTGGAAAAGATGGTGAAGCAGCGTGGAGTAGAGGCGTTCAAGCGCACGCCGTACTTACCGGCGAGGTTCACCGGAAGCGTGCCGACCTCCGACGACGAGATCGCCTTTCTTCCCGCGCACACCCTCTCCGCGATGCTGCGCGCGCGACGCATCACGTCCACGCGTCTCACCGGGATCTACCTCGCGAGGATGGAACGGCTGAATCCCATTCTGAACTGCGCTGTGACGATCATGCGTCCGCAGGCGATGGCGGAGGCGGCGCTTGCCGACCGGGAGATTGCAGGGGGGAAATGGAGGGGACCGCTGCATGGCCTGCCGTATGGCGTGAAGGATCTCTTCTCCACGAAGGGAACGCCCACCACGTGGGGCGCACAGGACTTCAAGGACCGCATCATCGACGAGGACGCCGAGGTGGTGGTGAGGCTGCGCGATGCGGGGGCGGTGCTGATCGCGAAACTCACCACGGGTCTGTTCGCGCAGAACGATCAGTGGTACGGCGGACGCACGAACAATCCATGGAATCTCACGCAAGGTTCGAGCGGATCGTCGGCAGGGCCGGCGTCGGCAACGGTAGCGGGGTGCGTGGCGTTCGGGATCGGCACGGAGACGCAGGGCTCCATCGTATCGCCCGCGCTGCGCACCGGCGCGAGCGCGCTGCGCCCGACCTTCGGGCGAGTGAGCCGCTACGGCGGGATGGTGCTCGCGTGGTCTCAGGATCGCGTGGGGCCTATCTGCCGCACCATCGAGGATTGCGCGATGGTGTTCAGCGTGATCCACGGCGCCGACGAGAAGGATAATTCCACCATCACCACACCCTTTCATTTCGACCCACGCGTCGCGCTGTCGGGACTGCGCATCGGCGCGGACGCGCAGGCACCGAAGGAAGTGGTGGAACGACTCCGTGCGCTGGGTGCGAAAGTAACGGAGGTGGGTGCTCGACCGACGGTGGCGGGTATATCAGACGGACTGGGCGGGCTCAACACGGAATATGCGTCGGCGTTCGACTACTACGTGCAGCGGAAGGCGAAGGAGATCGGTCTCGATCTCGACACGCTGGTGCTGCCTGCCGCGCGCGGCTCGGCATTTCCCGGCGCGACCGGCGACACCGGTGTGGCGACGGATGCGATGGCGCCGGCGAACTGGAATCCGCGGTTCGTGAGCGGTCGCCTGGTGCGCGGCTATGAGTACATCAACCAGCAGCGTCGCCGGCATGTACTG
>JBBSVF010000141.1:0-7822 GCA_038233745.1 Gemmatimonadales bacterium | reverse complement strand
TGAACTCACGCGCGCTCACCCGCACAGCTGCGCCACCTTGCGCGCGAGCTGCTCCTGGCGCCCCGACCATTCGCGCTCCTTCTCTCGCTCGGCCTCCACCACCTCGGGCTTGGCGCGCGTGATGAATCCCTCGGTGGCGAGCCGCGCGCGCAGGGCGGCGAGCTGCCTGTCGAGAGCGGCGAGTTCCGTGCGGACCCTGGCGCACTCCTTGTCGACGTCCACCAGACCTTCCAGCGGCACGATGAGCTGCAGCCCGCCGGGAAGAATCACGGCAGACGACGCGCCCTCCGGCGCCCGCTCCACAAACGTCAGCTCCGTGCGCGCCATGCGTGCCACGAGTGGCGCATCCGGCTCGAGCACCGCGCGCGACGTGGCGTCGCTGACGACGAACGCGCGGATCTTCGTGCCGGGAGCCACCGCATATTCTGCGCGAACGCGACGCGCGGCCTCGATGATCTGCATGAGCTGCTCGAACGCGGATACCGCGTCCTGGGCGGCCGCACCATCACGCACCTCGGGCCACGATGCCTGCGCCAGGAAAGCTCCTTCCACATGACTCGGGAGCCGCTGCCACAGTGCCTCGGTCACAAAGGGGACGATTGGGTGAAGCAGTCGCAGCGCGTTGTCGAAGACATGCACCAGCACGGCGCGCGCGACCTCCTGATCGGCGCCGGGCGTGAGCAGCCGCGACTTGATGGCTTCCAGATACCAGTCGGCCATCTCGTTCCACACGAATCGCCGCGCCGTCTCGGCGTACTCATTCAGCCGGAGCCCCGCGGTCTGTTCCTCCGCGGACCAGGCGCGCCCGATGGGCTTCACCGGGCCGATGGCGCGATCACATTCACGAATCGCGATATCCAGCCGCTGCAGAATCCACTGATCGGCGCGACCCAGCTGCGCGGGATCCACAGCGCTGATCGCCTGCACCTCACCTGCGCCGACATTGCGCAGGAGAAACCGCCCGATGTTCCAGAGCTTGGTCGCGAAGTTGCGCCCCGTGGCGAATGAGCGATCCAGATCTGCCGGATCCAGAAAGACATCCGCGCCCATCCCCATGCCCGCAATCAGGGTATAGCGCAGCGCGTCGGCGCCGTAGAGCGAGACGACGTCCAGCGGATCGATGCCATTCCCGAGCGACTTGGACATCTTCCGGCCCTGTGTGTCGCGCGCGGTGCCGTGCAGATAGACGGTGTGAAAGGGCGCGTCGTCCATGAACGCGTAGCCCGCCATGATCATGCGCGCCACCCAGAAGAACAGGATCTCCGGCGCGGTGACCAGTACATCGCTGGGATAGAAGGCGCGCAGGTCGGCGCTCGCGGCATTGGGCCAGCCCATCGTGGACATGGGCCAGAGCCAGCTCGAGAACCAGGTGTCCAGCACATCCTCATCCTGCCGCACCGGCCCGCCACAGTGCGGACAGCGCTCGAGGTCCTCGCGACTGGCGATCACATTGTTCGGCGGATCGCACGCGGCGCAGTACCACACCGGCACGCGGTGTCCCCACCAGAGCTGGCGCGAGATGTTCCAGTCCCGGATGTTCGTCATCCAGTGCTCGTACACGCCCACCCACTTCTCCGGGAGGATGCGGACGCGCCCGGTGCGCACGCCCTCGAGCGCCGGCGCGGCCAACGACTCCATCCGCACGAACCACTGATCGCTCAGTCGCGGCTCCACCACCGTCTCGCAGCGATAGCAATGACGTACGCCGTGCTGATGCGGTTCACGCCGCACGAGCTGCCCCATCGCTTCGAGTGCGGCGACAATTCGCGTGCGCGCATCCGCACGGTCCAGCCCGCGATACTCCTTCGGCACCCGCCCCGCCGAATCCATCACCTCGGCCATCGCTCCATGCTGGTCGATCACCACCGGGGCCGCGAGGCCATGCCGACGGCCCACCTCGAAGTCGTTCGCGTCGTGCGCCGGCGTGATCTTCACCACGCCAGTGCCGAACTCGGGGTCGGCATACTCGTCCGCGATCACCGGAATCGCGAGCCCCAGGATGGGGAGCACCACATTCCGTCCGATCAGATCCGCATAGCGCTCATCAGTGGGATTCACGGCCACCGCGACGTCGCCCAGCAGCGTTTCGGGCCGCGTCGTTGCCACCGTGATGGTGCGCGAGGGGTCGTCCTCGGTGCGATACGCGATGTGGTACATCGATCCGGCGGTGTCACGCGACTCCGCTTCTTCGTCAGACAGCGACGTGAGGCACCGCGGGCACCAGTGAATCACGCGATGACCACGATAGATCAGGCCGCGCTCGTACAGCCGCACGAACGCCTCGCGCACCGCGACACTCAGCTCCGGGCTGAACGTGTAGGCCGTGCGCGACCAGTCCGCCGAGGCTCCGATCGCCCGCAGCTGCTGCAGGATCACGCCCCCCGTGCGCTCGACGAAGGCAGCCGTGCGCTCCACGAAGGCCTCGCGCCCCAGGTCCGAGCGCGACAGCCCTTCGGCGGCCAACTGCTTCTCCACCACATTCTGCGTCGCGATGCCGGCGTGATCGGTGCCGGGCATCCACAGCGCCTCAAGTCCGCGCATGCGCGCCCAGCGCACGAGCACATCCTGCACTGCGTTGTTCAGTCCATGCCCTACATGCAGGATGGCCGTGACATTCGGCGGAGGCATGAGCACCACGTACGGGTCGCGGTCACCGCCGGCAAGTGACGACCGCGAAGCGTCAGCGGTGAAGCAACCTGCGGTTTCCCACGCCGAGTAGATGGCCGCCTCGGTCGCGGCGGGATCGTACTGCGCGGGAAGCTCGTCCGGTACGCTCGCGGACTCCGGTGCTGCAGGGCCTGGAATTGACATGACCCGCACAAGTTAATGCGCGGGTCATGCCCTCAGAATGGCTCGTGGGAGCGCTACTTCAGCGGCTCCGCGACATGGTCGGCCTTGGGTACGCCGGTCGGCGACACTGGCGATCCGCCGTCGCGATCGCCCTTCATCGCCTTCTTCTCGCGCCTGCGTCGCTCGGCGATGCCCTCGACGTCGTCAGCCGCCATCATGAGCTCTGCATCTGCTTCGCTGAGGCGCTCCTCGATCTCCACCTTCGGACTCGTGTGGCGGTCGATGTCGGCCGAGGTACCCTGGCGCTTGCGGCCGGTCCCGACCGTACGACCCTCCCAGTGCGCTTCCGTGTGTGCGTCATCACCCTCGGCGAACAGACGGGCGTGATCGGCGATGCGCTCCTCTTCCTCGCCAACGGCCAACCGATTCAGCACCGTGCTTACGCCAGGAACGCCGCGCGCGATGGTCACCGCGTGCTCGGCCTCTTCATCAGTGGTCACCCAGCCCGAGAGCTCGATGGTTGCCTCACCGATGCCGCCGATATCCACAGCGCGCTCGTTCAGGATCGGGTCGTTGCGAAAGGCCTCGAGCACGCGATCCTCGAGCTCATCGCCCTCGCTTTCGTCAATCTCGTCGTCCTCGTACTCATCGTCGTAATCCACATAGTCATCGGCCACGAGCGGCGTGCTGCGATCCTCGGGATCGAGCAGGCTGCCGGCGCCGGGCCAGCGCACGCGCTCTGCGAGACCGCTGAAGCCGCCCACCCGCTGAGCGACCAGCATTCCCACGGCAAATCCGGCAACCGCGCCCAGCAGGACGCTGGTGACCGTACCGGAAACTGAAGACTCATCCTCGTCTTGAAACCGCAGATATGGCATGGCGGAGGGGCCTGTGGCGAAGGGTCAGCCGCAAGGATAACTTGCAGGAGAAAGGTGCTCGGAGGCGGTGCAAGAAGAAGGCCCGCCCTATTTCCTCATCGCCCATCCCATTGCGACTCTCCACCGTCCTCAAGCCAGTGGATCCGCAGGTGCCCGCCGACGCCCTCGGCGCGCGTCGCATCCTTCTGTGGGGAATCGTGGGCGTCGCGGTGATCGCAGGCGTCGTGCTCTACTTCCGGTACGAGCGACTGCTCCAGCCGCTCATCGGGTGATCTTCTTCCGTCGCCATGAATGATTGACCGTCCCACCGTGTCAGGCACCGACCTCACACTCGTGCTGCCCGACGGCGCCACTCGCACCATTCCCGCGGGCACGCTGCCATCCGACGTCGTGCGCGGGATCGGCGAGCGCCTGCTGATGGCCGCCGTTGCCGTGTCGGTCGACGGCGAGATCCAGGATCTCATGACGCCGCTGCGCCGCGGCGGCGCCTTCCGCGTGATCACCGAACGCGATCCCGACGCCCTCGCTGTTCTCCGTCACTCTGCTGCGCATGTGCTGGCCACCGCCGTGCGACGCCTGCGGCCGGATGCGAAGATCGGATTCGGGCCCGCGATCGACGACGGCTTCTACTACGACTTCGAGGTGGCGCAGCCCTTCACACCCGAGGATCTCACCGCCTTCGAAGCCGAGATGCGGAAAGTCGCGCAGGAGAAATTTCCCTTCGCCCGCGAGGAGGTCTCGCAGGCGCAGGCACGCGTGCGGTTCGTCGAGGATCCGCTGAAACTCGAGCGCCTCGATGATTTCACTGATCCCGCGGAGATCATCTCCACGTACACCGACGGTCCCTTCGTGGATCTGTGTCGCGGTCCACATGTGCCCGATACCGGCAGGCTCAAGCATTTCAAGCTGCTGAGCGCCGCCGGAGCGTACTGGCGCGGCGATGAAAAACGGCAGATGCTCCAGCGCATCTACGGCACGGCGTTCTTCAGGAAGGATGAACTCGAGGCGCACCTGTTCCGGATGGAAGAGGCGAAGAAGCGCGACCATCGCCGGCTCGGGAAGGAACTCGACCTGTTCATGTTCCATCCGTACGCCCCCGGCGCCGCATTCTGGACCGAGCGCGGCACGATCCTCTACAACACGCTCGTGGAGTTCTGCCGCGAGCGCCAGGCGCGGGACTTCGCCGAGATCAAGACGCCCCTCATGTTCAACAAGGGGCTGTGGGAGACGTCCGGGCACTGGGGGAAGTACAAGGAGAACATGTTCCTTGTGCTCGACAACGAGACCGGCGAGCACGACTTCTCGCTCAAGCCGATGAACTGCCCGTCGCACCATCTGCTCTATGCGTCGCGCCGGCATTCGTACCGTGAACTGCCGAAGCGCTTCGTCACCTTCGACGTGCTGCATCGCAACGAGCTCACCGGTGCGCTCTCGGGCCTTACCCGCGTACGGCAGTTCGCGCAGGACGACTGTCACGTCTATCTGCGCGAGGATCAGATCGCCGACGAGGTGAAGTTCCTCATGCACTTCATCCTCGGCCACTACGCCGCCTTCGGTCTCACCGCCTCGCTCAAATTCGCCACGCGTCCGGAGACCCGGATCGGTGACGACGCCATGTGGGACCGCGCTGAATCGGCGCTCCGCGCGGCGCTCGACGCCACGGGACAGGAATACACGCTCAAGGAGGGCGACGGCGCCTTCTACGGTCCCAAGATCGACTTCGACGTCACCGATTCCATCGGACGGCACTGGCAGCTCGGCACCATCCAGCTCGACTACGCGGCTCCGGAGCGCTTCGAACTCACCTACGTGGGCGAGGACAACGCGCCGCATCGTCCCGTCGTGATCCACCGCGCCGTGAGCGGGTCCTTCGAGCGGTTCATCGCCATCCTCATCGAGCACTTTGCGGGGGCATTTCCCACGTGGCTCGCCCCCGAACAGGTGCGCGTGCTTCCCATCACCGATGAGCAGGCCAGCGTGGCGGAAGACATCGTGGAGCGCATGCTCGCGGCCGGGATCCGGGTAACCCTGGATGCCCGCAGCGAGACGCTCAAGTATCGGGTGGCCGAGGGTGCGCGCATGAAAACGCCGTACATGTGCGTGGTGGGGCGGCGTGAAGCGGAGTCCGATCAGGTGGCCGTGAATACGCGCGGCGCAGGCGAGGGACAGAAGCCAGCGCCGGTGAAGGTCGACGAGTTCATCGCGCGCGTGCTGCGGGAGATCGAGGAACGGTCGTTGACTCTGGATTCGGCACCGGTGGTTAGCTTACCCTGATCCTCGCGGCCCCAGCGCGCGCGAATGTTCACCAGTGCCTGTGCCCTCATGACTGATTCATCCCGCACCCCGGTGATTGTCGCCGCGGCGCGTACTCCGGTCGGCAAGTTTCTTGGCGGTCTCGCCTCCCTGAGCGCGCCGGACCTCGGCGCCATCGCGATCAAGGCGGCGCTGGAGCGCTCCGGCGTGCCGGCGGCCGATGTGCAGGACGTCATACTCGGTAACGTGATTCAGGGTGGCGTGGGCCAGGCTCCCGCGCGACAGGCGCTGCTGAAATCCGGCATACCGGAGACCGCGAGTGCGCTCACCATCAACATGGTCTGCGGCTCGGGTCTCAAGGCCGTCATGCTGGCCGCGCAGTCCATCAAGTCCGGCGACGCGCAGGTGATCGTGGCGGGAGGGCAGGAGTCGATGTCGCAGGCGCCTTATTACGTCTATGGCATGCGCACCGGCGTGAAGCTCGGCGACCAGACCATGGTGGACGGCATGATCCGCGACGGTCTCTGGTGCGCGTCCTGTGACGTGCACATGGGCGGTCACGCGGAGTACACCGCGAAGAAGGCCGGTGTGACGCGACAGCAGCAGGACGACTTCGCCGCCGCCAGCCATCGCAAGGCCATCGCTGCGCAGCAGGCCGGCCGGTTCGACGCCGAGATCGCGCCGGTGACCATCGCCGGCCGCAAGGGCGACACCGTGGTGAGCGCCGATGAAGGCCCGCGCGCCGACAGCACGGCCGACTCACTCGGTAAGCTGCGTCCCGCCTTCGCCAAGGGCGACGACGCCAGCGTCACCGCGGGCAACGCGAGCTCGCTGAACGACGGCGCCGCCGCGGTGATCGTCACGTCCGAGGAATACGCCACTGCGCACGGCCTGGAGATTCTGGGCCGTATCGACAGCTACGCGACAGGGGCCACGGCTCCGCAGGACCTCTTCTTCGCACCCATTACGGCGGTGCAGAACCTCATGAAGAAGCAGGGCCGGACAATCGGTGACTACGAGTTGATCGAAGCCAACGAGGCCTTCGCCTCGCAGGCGCTGGCCAATGGCGCGGCGCTGCACTGGGACTGGGATCGCGTGAACGTGAATGGCGGCGCCATCGCGCTCGGGCATCCCATCGGGGCCAGTGGCGCTCGCGTGCTTACCACGTTGCTGTACGCACTCAAGGATCGCGGTCTGTCCTCGGGACTGGCCACTCTTTGCCTCGGCGGCGGTGATGCCGTGGCGCTCTCCGTCTCACGAGGGACCTGATGATCGGTACGCTCTCCGTCGCGCAGCGCTCGCCTCGCACCCGCGCACTGTCGATCCTGCTGGCCGCTAGTGCCTTGGCACTGGCCTCGCAGTTCGCCCTCCCCCTCGCCGGCACCCCGGTGCCGATCACGCTGCAGCCGCTGGTCGTGGTACTGGCCGGCCTGTTGCTCGGCCCGGTGGACGGCGCCATCGCGATGGTGGTGTACCTCGCGGCAGGCGCAGCGGGTCTCCCGGTCTTCGCCCCCATGGGCGCGCCCGGCGTCGCTCGCCTCCTTGGCCCCACGGGGGGTTACCTGATTGCCTACCCTGCATCTGCTGCTGTAGCCGGTTACCTGGGCGGCGCTCGCCGTTCATTCGCTCGGCGCACCGCGGCGGCAGGCGCTGGCATTCTCGTCCTGTATGTCTTTGGCCTTGCGCAACTTGCGCTCATCACAGGGAACGTGGGTCTGGCCGCGGCCATGGGCGTGCTGCCCTTCGTGGGGGCGGACCTCGTGAAGGCGATCGTCGCAGGTGCCGTCTCGGGTCGCCGCTCCCCGCGCTGACCGGTGACCTCGTCCGGCCAGCTCCAGCGCATCGCGCGGGCGGCCGGACGCGCCATTCTGTTCATCCTCCTCACCGTGGTGGCGACGATC
>JBBSVF010000140.1:0-7838 GCA_038233745.1 Gemmatimonadales bacterium | reverse complement strand
GGGGGCCACGTTCGGTCCGCTCACCCAGAGTCCCTCGGGTGACAGCCGGGTGCGAATCGACCCGATCGGAAGTCCGACGTTCAGGGTCTGGAACAGGCCGCGGTCGCGGCTGTTCCGCACGCACAGCCGTGCGTCGCCCTGCGACACGGGTTCCGCCTCGGTGCCGCCGTACACATGAGTGAATCGCGCGTCTGGCCACCGCGCGAAGCTGTCTTCGAATATCCAGTTGTCCGAGAGGGCGCCACCGACGTGAATCGACCGAAGGGCTGGCAGAATGGCTTCTCGCTGCTCCCGCAGCAGGGTGAGAAGAAAGGCGGGGCCGCAGGTGAGCGTCTGCGGGCGGATGGCCGCCGGCAGGGAGTCGATGGCACGCAGCGCGCGTGCACTCCAGTCATCGGGGATGAGCACCGCGCCTCGGCCCGTGCCAAGCTGCAGCAGCGCGATATTGGGGAAGAGGCAGAGGTCGGGTGTATCGAAGTCGCCTTCGTTGATGAAATCGCCGAGGATGTCGTGCATATCCCACATGTACTGATGGGTGCGCACGATTCCCTTGGGGGCGCCGGTCGTTCCTGATGTGAAGGTGATTACCGCAGCGTGGTCGCCGGCCACGTCGACCGTTGTGAAATCCGATTGTGCTCGCGTTCGACGCACACGACGGGTGTTGATCCAGCGTGGAATCCGTCTCAGCCCGCGGGTGCGCAGGCCCCAGAGCTGGGCCATGGTGCTTCCGAAGAATGCCCTGGGCGCAGCGAGCGTCACTGCGCGTTCGATGAGGTGAACCGGCATCCACGGTTCGACGAACACCACCGTGACTCCGAGGCCGATCAGCCCCGTGACTGTCGCGAACAGGCGAGGCCCCGGCTTCGCGAGCACGACAGCGGCGTCGCCCTGACGGAGACCCGCATCGCGCGCGAGGGTCTGTGCGGAGGCAGCGAGACGGCCCATTTCCCCGAACGACAACGGTCCATCGCGCATCGTCCAGAGCGCCAGGCGGTCTCGTTTCTCCGAGAGATGTGGTACGATTCTCGATGCGCAGTTCATTGTGTATTCACGCGAGAAAACCAGCACCGCGGCTCACGATCACGAATCCGAGCAGCGATGCCGCGAGGGCGATGGCGGCATCGCGAGCCCACAGTGTGGCCTTTGCTCCCGAACGAGGTGTGAGAAAGGTGAATGCGGCGCCAGCAGCCACCAGCCAGAGCAGAGCCAGCAACGAGGAAGTGACCATGAACTGGTTGTGCCGCTCGATCAGGGCGAAGGGGATGAACATGACAACCCACGCGGTGAGTGCACTGCGGAAGAGAGTGACCGCGGGTGCGAGACCCGGACGCGCCAGCCGATACCACGTGATGCCGATGAAGCACATGTGCGCGGCGAACGAGATGGTATAGGGATAAAGGAATCCTGGCCGTTGAAGGACCACGGCCGCGAGCAGCCACGCGAGGCCCGATGACACGGCGACGATCGCAATCACTTCATGTGGGCGCTGCCGCACGAGGCGCCTTCGTGGCCAGAAGACGGTATACGTGAGGAACACCATCAGCGGTGCGACAACCCACTCCCAGCCACCCGCGGCCCAGCTCACGAAGCCAACGAGCACGCCTGCAAGCACCGCGGAATCGCTGAGCGTCCTGCGCTTCCTCAGGAAGAAGGCCACCGTGAGCAACAGAATGATGACCGCCAGGGACGCCCCGAGCTCACGCGCGCTCTGTTTCAGGAGTGCCTGCAGCAGCAGATATCCGGCGAATGGTATCAGCAGATTGTCGGTGCCCCACAGGGATACCGCCTCCATCAGCATGACGATCACTCCGACGATCACGCCGATCAGCAACGACTCCAGGCGCCCGACGCTCGTGAGCAGGAGAACGGGAATATGCGTCGCCAGGAAGGCGATCGCGAAGAACGCAATCGAGCCCTCGACAGTCTTTGCTTCCCCGCTTTTCCGGAGCCTCAGCCGTCCGTAGCGCACCCCGATCAGCGCGGCGGCGGCGTCGGCAAAGGTGAGTGTCAGGATGGGAACACCGAAACCGATCAGATCTCCGCGCGCCACGATGAACAGCAGCCCTGCGGCAATCGGAAAATAGAGCGCGCCGCCGGTCTGTCTCGGCACTCCGTCCACCACCTTCCCGAAATGGCTCCGGAGAGACGGGATCCATCGGATGGCCATCAGCACGCCGACGGTCATGGCGACGAGTACACCCACCGGCCAGACGCTGTCGAACAGGAAGGGAAATGTGAGGGTGGTGAGACCGAGGCCCACGTGCGCGATCTTGCGCGAGGCTTCCGGTGCGAGCCCAATGCGAGGCCCGACGACCTTGAGGACGGCGAGGAGCGCCAACAGGAGACCGGCGAGGACGGCGACCGCGGCCCACACGCTCGTCATCAGGTCACCTGCTCCACGATGAAGTCACGATAGAAGAAGGTCTTGTCCGCCTCGAACAGTCGCCGCGACTGTGCCGGGCGGGGGCTGAAGTGGGCGGGCAGGTAGTCACTCCCTCTGCGGGGCACCATCATGTTCCAGTACGCGATGCGTGCTCCACTTCGGGAGTGCTTCACCAGCGCACCGAGGAGCGCCCGTGCATTCTCTTCCGAGAGATACTCGAGGATGTCGCTCAGATTCGCCGCGTCGATTTCTCGTCCTTTCAGGAAATCCCCGCAGGCTTCGACCGGCGCGCAGTGCCATTCCAGGCGGTCCAGATTGTTGCGGATGGCGTCGAACTTTGCGGGGCGCAGGGCATGCGGAAGCACATCGCCGTGCTGACCCGTGAGGATCCAGTGGATATAGGGATTCGCGGATGGATCGAGGGTCACGAGCGCATGTCGGACCCGGGCAAGGAGGTGGTCCGCGACACTTCCCTCGACGTAGCGAAAGAAACTCGGGTCTCTTCCCAGCGAGCCGAGCAGCCGCGCGGAGAAGAACAGTCTGAACATCGTGCGCCAGCGCCGCGTGTTCCAGCGCTCGTCGTAGAACTGCTGGCGCTGCTCGGGCGTTCGCGGTTCGAGCAGTGACAAGACCGTCCGTCGCCGATGGACCAGCGGCAGCATCACCTTCCTGAAGATGGCGAAATAGCGCTCGAACTTTCCCGCGCTGCCGATGCCCGCCGCGACGTCGGCCGGACGCGCGTCCCAGAAGCGTTGCGAATCGCCGGACAGATCGCTCCGGCATCTCGCGTACAGCTCCGGTCGCCGACCGCTCGGGCGGGACCCGATCAGCTCGAGCAGTTCGGAGTGCGACAGATTCCGGTAAGCGGCGACGCGCAGCTCGAGGGCGGCGAGCTGCGCGGGATTCAGATCGAGCGCGATGACGCGCGCAGGTGCGCCGGTGAGCAGCGAGAGTGTGTTGTCGCCCGCCGATGCGACCGACAGGACGACGTCTCCTGACTGAACGTCCAGCGCCTCGACCAGCACGTCCGCATCTTCCCAGCATTGCGCATAGCGCAGGATGGACCGGAAGTCGGCGTGCTGGGCGGCTTCACTCTGCAATGCGGCCCCTGGTGGTCGAATCGCTCGCGACTGCCGGCGTCCCGCGGGCGAGACGTTCGTGGGCGCCGGCAAACTCGTTGGCCACGAGGGCACCGACGATCGACAGCTCTCCCCCGAGTGCCACCGCGGCGCACACTTCGGCATATGCGTTGGCGTGGCCGGCTCCGGCCAGTCGCATGATGTCCAGGCCGGCGCGCTGCGTCGGCAGCGCCGTACCCCCGCCCACTGTACCGACAGGAAGATTCGGCAGTGTCACCGACGCGTAGAGTTCATCCTTTGCGGTTACTTCGAAGCGAGTCACTCCCACGGCCGATTCGGCGACGCAGGCGACATCCTGTCCGGTCGCGAGGTACATTGCCGCCAGCCCGTTCGCGAAGTGACCCTGCACGCCGATCGTGCCGCTCATGACGCCCCCGATCGCGGACATCCGGAAGAAGGTGGCCATCATCTCCGGCGTGGCATGCAGCCGAGCCCGGATCATCTCGCCGGGAATGAGGACCTCGGCCGTCACACTGCGGCCGCGGCCGAAGATGAAGGACTGGGCACTCGCCTTCTTGTCTCCGGAGTGATTCGCCTCGAGAAAGGTGAAGACCGGTTGGACGGGGGTCTCGCGCAGGATGTAGGTGCACATGGCCTGCGTCGCGATCGTCACCATGTTCTGGCCGGCCGCGTCACCCGTGTGAAAGTCGAAGATCAGATAGACGTGATTGCCTTCCAGTGAAACCCGGGTGTCCTTGAGACGCGCAAAGCGACTGGTGGTTTCGACGACTTTCGCCAGATGGGGAAGCACGCCAAGCGTCCAGGCGATGAACTGCCCTGCCTCGAAGACGGTGTTGAATCCGAATCCCGGGGAACGCGCGACTCCTGCATCGATCAGCACCGCGGAGCAGCCCCCGGCTGCGGAGATGAGTTGAGCGCCGCGTCCGTAGGACGCAACCAGTGCCGCCTCGGTCGTCGCGAGGGGAACGTAGAAATCGCCCTGCGCATGCGTGCCGTTCACGCGAAGAGGGCCGATCACGCCAACCGGGACCTTCACGGTTCCGATGAAGTTCTCGATGTTTCGGGCATACAGCGCGGCCTGGGCGAGTGTGCGAGCGTCGAGCAGTTCTTCCCGCCCCGTACTGGCGTGCTGCATCACATCCCAGCGCGCGTCGAGCATCTCCGCATCGATCTTCGACCCACTCGGAATCTTGGGAGGAAGCGCATGGTGCTTGGGTGAGACGCTCTGCTCGATGTCAGCGAGGGAGCGATCACGCATGAGCGACTGGAGCGATGCAGTCGCGCGCTCGTGCTGGATGGTCAACGCGGGGTCCTCATGTCGAAGGCGATGGCTGCGGGCTCAGTGTACTTCTGATCCGGGGAATCGGCCATACGCGCCTGTGGCTGGACGGCTCGGGCCTTCGTCGGCGGGATGATGCGCGGGGGGCATGCCAGATTCGGTGCCGGTCATGAATTGGTGGAGCGGCTAACGGCGTGTTTGGTGTTTCCGCCGCGAATGTCAAGCGGGCCCGGGTGCGGCACGCTATTCGCCCTGTGCAGTCGCCGAACCGTAGCCGGAGGTCGTCGCATGACAATACCACCAGTCCGCAGCGGCGCTCCCATTGTCCGTGAACTCAGGGGCGAGGAGTGCACTGCACTCCTGGGCCGCAACTGGGTGGGGCGCATCGCTTTCTCGCAGCACGACCGCGTGAACATCGAGCCCATCCACTACGTGTTCGATGCGCCGTGGATCTTTGGGCGCACCACTGCGGGCGCGAAGCTCCTCACGCTCTCGCACAACCAGTGGTGCGCCTTCGAGGTGGACGAGATCCACGGGCTGTACGATTGGACCAGTGTGGTGGTGAAGGGCCCGTTCACGGCGGACGATGCGAACTTCGGCGGCTGGGACCGGGACCGCGCCGTGACGGCCATTCACAAGATCGTGCCTGAGGCGTTCACCGACGACGATCCATCACCACATCGCAACGTGGTGTTCGGCATTCACGTGTCGGAGATCTCCGGTCGCTCGTCGGTGTCGTGGCATACAAAACAGGCAGCGCTGAGCGACTGACGCCGCGACGCTGGCAGGAAGGCGCGCTCCGCTGAGCTGTTTCTGCTGATGTCTGGCGGCGCGGACGTGTTACGCTGTCTTCTTGCTCGCGGCAGCGCGCGTCGGCTTTCCCGCCCGGGCGACGCCGTTGGCCTTCACCGCCTCTTTGATCAGTCGCCTGAATGCCGATTCGTCTATCTTCTCCCCCTCGCGAATGTCGATTGCGCGCCGTGTGTTACCCTCGAGACTGGAGTTGAACAGCGCCTTCGGATCGTCGAGCGCGGCGCCGCGGAAGAAGGTGAGCTTCACCACGGCCTTGTACGTCTCTCCAGTGCAGACTCCGCCGTCGTGCTCCCACACCGGAGTGCCGCGCCACTTCCACGCTTCCTCGATCGCGGGGTCGGCGGCGTGAATGAGTTCGCGCATGTGGGCGAGGGTCTTCCCGCGCCAGTCACCGAGTTCGTTGATCTTCGCGGTGATCTGCTGTGAGGCGGCGCCGGTACCGGCGGTCTTTTTCGCTGCGGGCATGAGTGCTCCTGCGGTATCCCGCGCTGGGAGGAACTGATGAGGGGCCACGGCGTGAAGCATGGCCCAGCGGGGTGACGGCGTCAAATTGGCGGATCGTGATGCGCGCCGGTCGCTTGCGTCCGGCGTTCGCCCATGCGTTTTTGACGGATGCCCCTTCCCTATCTCACATGACCCTGTCCGCCTTCTCCCGTGGCGAGCGCATCACGCTTGCACTTGCCGTGGCCACGACGATCGTCGCCGCGGCGCTGCACCTCATGCACGCTGGCGATATCGTGGTCTTCGTTGCTTCGGCGGCGGCGCTCTCCCTGCTGGCGACTGCGGTGGGGCACGGCACCGAGCAGATCGGCAGCCGGCTCGGACCTGGCGCTACCGGGGTGCTGCAGTCTGCGCTCGGCAATCTACCCGAGCTGTTCATCTGCATCTTCAGCTTGCGCGCGGGACTGGTGGAGGTGGTGAAGGCGGCGCTTATCGGATCCATTCTCGCGAATTCGCTGCTGGTGCTGGGCCTCGCGATTCTCGTGGGTGGGCTGAAGCACGGCACGCAGCGTTTCTCGTCGGGGTCGCCGAGGATGATTGCGACGCTGATGCTGATTGCGGTAACGGCACTGATGGTACCGACGCTCGCGCATCAGTTGCACACGCCGGCCGATTCCCATGAGAGAGCGCTCAGTGCTGCGTGTGCGGTGGTGCTGCTCATGGTGTTTCTCGCGAGCGTTCCCTTCTCCCTGCGCAGCGAACCTGCAGCGCACTCCGTGCGCGAGAAGACAGCGGGCGATCAGGCACACTGGCCGATGGGTGTGGCGATTGCCGTGCTGGCGGTGGCGGGGATCGGGGCGGCGTTCGCGTCCGAGTGGTTCGTGGACGCCCTGCTGCCGGCCACACGAGCAATGGGGATCAGCGAGGCATTCACCGGTTTGGTGATCGTCGCCATCGCGGGCAATGCGGTGGAGAATGTGGTGGGTATCCAGCTCGCGGCGAAGAACCAGCCCGACTATGCACTGAGTGTGGTGTTGAACGGCTCGCTGCAGATCGCGTTGCTGCTCACGCCGGTGCTGGTGCTGGCGTCGTTCTTCATAGGACCGATGCCGCTGACCCTCGTGCTCTCCCCGCTGCTGGTGGTGTCACTCGCACTGGCGACGATCGTGACGGCGTTCGTCACCTTCGATGGCGAGAGTATCTGGGTGGAAGGCGTGGCGCTGATCGGGTTGTACTTCATCATCGCGGCGGCGTTCTGGTGGGGGTAAGGTGCCACTTCCACTCTCCATTGCGGAGATCGGCTCGCTCACCAACCATTCACCTTTCCCACCGGACTCGCACGCGCTCTCGACCATTCAGAATCTTCAGACCATGAACGGCGCACGAACGCTGTCACTGGATCCGAAAACGAGCCGGATCTACGTGATGAGCGTTCAGCGCAGCGCGGCGCAGCGCGGCGCTGGCGGTGGTGGGCGGCGGGCGTCCCGCGCAGGGGCCGGTGCTGCCGGGATCGTTCACGGTGCTGATGATCGGCAGATAGTCGGCGACCGGCGATTGGCCTTTTGTTCTGGGGCGCGCTATCCGGCGGTGTTGGAGGCAGGTCTGACGCGGATCTGCAACGAGAGTTGGGTGCGCCGAAGGAAGTTTTCCGGGGCGGCCGGCGCCCGCGGAGAGGCAGGAGCGCTGGAGCGGTAAGGCAGGCCGCGACGCTGGCGGGTGTCGATGCCGTAGCGATCCCAAGTCGAAGTGGCATTGACACTTGCGCAGGGAGCTCCTGCCTGGCGCGAGACTCTTGCCAAATTTGGCAAGACTACCCCCTGTC
>JBBSVF010000139.1:0-7855 GCA_038233745.1 Gemmatimonadales bacterium | reverse complement strand
TTCGACCTGGCGCAGGTTGATCCCGAGCCGAAGATGCCGGAGAAGACGATCGTGGTCCGCTCCGCAAAGGACGGCGAGACGCTGCTCACCCTCGACGGCGTGACGCGCACGCTCACCGCGGACATGACGGTCATCGCCGATTCCGTGAATCCCATCGCGCTCGCTGGCGTGATCGGCGGTCGCGCCACCGAAGTGACGGACTCCACGACGGACATTTTCGTGGAGGTCGCGACCTTCGAGGCCGCGGCGACGCGACGCACTCGTCGCGCGGCGGGTGTCTCCACCGATGCCAGCTATCGCTTCGAGCGAGGCGTCGACCCGGCACTCGCCCCCGCGGCGCTCGCACGGGTCGCCGCGATCATCATCAGTCTGGCCGGCGGAACGGTGGCGGCGCCACCCGTCGACCTCTATGCGGGGGATCGCCCTCGTACTGCCCTGGTCCTTCGTGTCTCGCGCGTGACGCAGGTGCTCGGCATCGCACTCGATGCGGAGCGCATCGCCGTGTTGCTGCGCTCCATCGGCTGCACGGCAGATGTGGACGACGGGGGAAGCGTGGTGCATGTGATCGCACCCACATGGCGCGCGGATCTCGTGGCGGAGATCGACTGCATCGAGGAGATCGCGCGACTTCACGGATACGATCAGCTCCCCGATGAGCTTCGACCCGCCCGACCCGGGCGCTCACAGGATGCACCCCTCTGGACCCTCTCGGCTCGCATTCGCACGGTGCTGGTGGGCATGGGATTGCTGGAAGCGCGGCCAACGCCGTTCGTCACCGGCACCGACAACCACGTGCGGTTGGTGAATCCTCTGGCGGAGAACGAGGCGCATCTGCGCCGCGAGCTGCTGGAGAGCCTCGCGCGACGTGCCGAGCACAACCTGGCGCAGATGCAGGGCAACGTGCGCCTGTTCGAAATCGGCACTGCGTTTTCGCCGCGCGGCGATGCGCTGCCCGCCGAGTCGTTCCGGGTGGCAGCGCTCGTCATGGGGAGCCGTGCGCCAGTGCATTTCGCCGGCGCTGACACGGCCCCGTACGATGCATGGGACGCGAAGGCCATTGCCGAAGCGCTGGCGTCGCTGGCGGCGGGCGAGGCACCCTGGTCGCTGCAGGAGGCCCCGGACGACGGCCTCTGGCGCATCGTCATAGACGGCACGGATCGGGGCATCGTGCGACGGTTGGCGCTGGATGCCCCCATCTGGGCCTCCCCGGCGTACGGCGTCGAGCTGGAACTTGGGCCCGTGTCCAACGACGCCGTGGCACCGCCTGCCACGCATGCGCATGATGCCGAGCAGGCTACGCGCCCGCCGCGCCTCAGGCCGATGTCGCCACTGCCCACCACGCCCGCTGCGGAGTTCGATCTGGCGCTCCTGCTGCCCGCTGGCGTGGCCGCGGCCGCGGTCGAGCATTCGATTCGCGCCAGCGCCGGCGATCTGCTCGAGCGCCTCGACCTCTTCGATCTGTACGAGGGCGACGGCGTTGCCGAGGGCTATCGTTCGGTGGCCTGGCGATTGACCTTGCGTCATCCCGAGCGCACTCTTCGCGACAAGGAAATCGACGGGCGTCGCTCGAAGATCCTCTCAGCTCTTCAGACCGACCTGCATGTCCGACAGCGCACGACCTGACTCTGCCGCCTTTCGCGAGCTCGAACAGCTGGTTCGTCACCTCGGTGACGAGTTGGCGGCCTTCCGACGGCGCGCCCTGCTGGCGGAGGCGCGAGTGCGCGAGCTCGAAGGCGGCGAAGCCTCACCTGTGCTGGAGGAGCAGCGAGACATGGGCGAGCGCGTCTCGCGACTGGAACAGGAGAATGCGGCCCTTCACGGCCGCCTGGAGTCGGCGCTCACCCGCACGCGTGTGGTGCTGGATCGCGTGCGATTCATCCGCCAGCAGGCCCAGGGGTCCGACCGATGAGCGGGAAGAAGCTGTCGGTCAAGGTGGAGATCCTCGGCGAATCCTACGTGCTGCGGACCGATGCCGAGCCCGAGCATACGCGCGCCGTGGCTGAGCACCTGGACCAGGCCATCCGGAATATTCTGGCGGGCGGGTCCGTGATCGAGGTGAACCGCGCTGCGATTCTCGCCGCGCTTCAGATCACCTCCGAGCTCTTCCAGGCCCGGGCGAGCCGAGCGGAACTTGTGGGGCGCATGGAGGGACTGAGTGACGATATTCGTCGCCTGCTGCCGCCAGGCAAGCGGGGAACGGGCGAGACGGCGGTCATTCCCGGGGCCTGAGCAGACCCTCCGGTTCATTGCCAATCGATGCCGCGCGTCCTAGTTTTCCCGACGTCGCATGGCATGCCGTAGGTTGAAGCGCCCTTTGTAGTTAGGACGTTCCGCGCCGCTCCCTACGTCGGAGTGCCGCCGAGCCGACGCCACGGGGGACCAGCCGCTGGCGTGCCGCGGTATTCCTTCTCCCGCGTTCGCCGCGGTGGAGCATAGATCAGTCATGAACCTCACGGCGCTGTTGGCCGCGGTGGTGGCGCTCGTCGTCGCCCTGCCGGTCGTTTTCATATTCGCTCGCAGGAACGGCGTTCGGGTGGGTCGCACGGAAGAGCTTGCGCGACAGGCCGCTTCGAAGAGCACCGCCGAAGACACCGCGCGCCGCATCGTCGGTGACGCGGAGCGGGAAGTGGAGACCATGCGGAAGAGCGCCGTGGTCTCCGGCAAGGAAGAGGTGATGAAGCTCCGGGAGACAGCGGAGCACGAGGTGCGCACCCGCCGGACGACCATCGAGCAGGAGGAGCGTCGCCTGTCGGAACGCGAGACTGGCGTGGAGCGCAGGCTGGAGCAGGTCGAGACCAAGGATCGCGACATCAGTCGGCGCGCGAGTGATGTGGGCCGGCGCGAGAAGCTTTTGCAGACGCGCGAGGACGAGCTGGACAAGCTGGTGGCCGAGGAGCGTCGCCGGCTGGAATCCATGGCGGGGATGAGTGCCGAAGACGCCAAGGCGGAGCTCATTCGTCGCCTGGAGGAGGAGGCGCAGGCTGATGCGGCAAACTCACTTCGGGAGATCCGGGAGAGCGCTCGCCGGAATGCGGAGCGCGAGGCCAAGAAGATCGTCGCCCTGGCCATCCAGCGGATCGCGTCGGACACCACGGCGGAGACCACAGTGTCGGCGGTCTCGCTTCCCAACGACGAGATGAAGGGGCGGATCATCGGGCGCGAAGGGCGGAATATCCGCGCCTTCGAGCTGGCGACTGGGGTGGACGTGATCATCGACGACACACCGGACACGGTGGTGGTTTCGTGCTTTGAACCCGTGAGGCGCGAGGTGGCGCGCCTGGCGCTGGAGAAGCTGGTGAGCGATGGCCGGATCCATCCCGGGCGCATCGAGGAGGTCGTGGCCAAGTCGCGCCTGGAGGTGGACGCGATCATCGTGGAGACTGGCGAGCAGGCCGCGTACAACACCGGGGTTCATGGACTGCATCCGGAGTTGATCAAGCTCATTGGCCGCATGAAGTGGCGCACCAGTTATGGGCAGAACATCCTGCATCATTCGCAGGAGGTGGCGCATCTGGCCGGCATCATGGCCGCAGAGCTGGGGCTGGATGTCGCGATGGCCAAGCGCGGGGCGCTGCTGCACGACGTGGGCAAGGTGCTCACGCACGAGCACGAGGGCACGCACGTGCAGCTCGGCGTGGAGATGGCCACGAAGTACGGCGAGAATCCGCTGGTGGTGAACTGCATTGCCGCGCACCACGACGATGTGCCGCACGAATCGGAGGTGAGCGTGCTCGTGCAGGCGGCGGACAGCATCTCCGGCTCGCGGCCAGGGGCGCGGCGCGAGGCATTCGAGACGTACGTGAAGCGGCTGGAGGGGCTGGAGCGCATCGCGTCGAGCTACAAGGGCGTGGAACGGGTCTTCGCGATCCAGGCGGGCAGGGAAGTGCGCGTGGTGGTCATTCCGGACGACGTGGATGACGGGCGCATGTCCACGCTCTCGGAAGAGATTGCGCGACGCATCGAGGCCGAGTTGCAGTATCCGGGGCAGATCAAGGTGGTGCTGATTCGTGAAACACGCGCCGTCGATTTCGCTCGCTGAATCGGGCGCGCCACGCGCCTCGGCCCGCCTGATGGACGGCGTGGCGGTAGCTGCCACTGTGCGTGCGGGGGTCGCCGCACAGGTGGCGGCGTTGCGCGCACGGGGTGTCATTCCCGGGCTCACCGTGGTGCTCGTGGGCGACGATCCAGCGTCGGCAGTGTACGTGGGCGCGAAGGAGCGGATGTCGCGAGAGGCAGGAATGGCTGGCGAAACGGTCTGCCTACCGGCCGATACCAGCGAGGCCGCGCTCCTGACCCTGGTCGGCACGCTCAACCGCAACCCAGCCGTGCACGGCATCCTGGTGCAGATGCCGCTACCGCCGCACATGGATACCGATGCGGTGATTCGCGCCATTGATCCCCGCAAGGACGTGGACGGCTTCCATCCGGAAAATGTGGGTCGGCTCCTGATCGGGCAGCGCGACGGCTTCGTGCCGTGCACTCCGGCTGGTGTGCAGGAGTTGCTGGTGCACTACGGAGTGGAGACACGCGGCGCGAACGCGGTGGTGGTGGGCCGCAGCAACATCGTCGGCAAGCCGATGGCCGCGCTGTTGATGCAGGGCGGTGCGGGTGGCGACGCGACGGTCACGGTCTGTCACAGCCGCACTCGTGATCTCGCCGCACATACCCGCGAGGCAGACATCCTCGTAGTGGCCGCCGGGCGCGCCGGCATGATCACCGCCGACATGGTGAAGCCAGGTGCCGTGGTGGTGGATGTGGGCATGAATCGCATTCCGGACGCCACCCGAAAGGCGGGGACGCGTCTCGTTGGCGACGTCGACTTCGCGGGTGTGAGCGAGGTAGCGTCCCTGATCACGCCGGTACCTGGCGGTGTGGGGCCGATGACCATCGCGTTGCTGCTGCGCAACACGGTGCGGGCGGCAACCGAGTCCGCGCAGTGAGGCGCACAACGCGGGCGTCGGCCGTGGCCAGCCCATCCTTGTGGGATGGTCCGAGTCAACCGGACGACCTCGGGATCGTCGACGAGGATAGCGTCTTTCCTGGCGCGAGTCCGCGCTCCGCAATCGCCGTCTCCACGCTTACGCAGACGGCGCGCGATGTGATCGAAGGCGCCTTCATTCCACTCTGGGTGCGCGGCGAGATCAGCGATTTCAAGTCGCACAGGAATGGGCACTGGTACTTCTCGCTCCGCGATGAGGCGTCGCAACTGCGCTGCGTGGTGTGGGCGCGCGACCAGCGCGGCATTCCCGCGGCCCCCGATGACGGAATGCAAGTGACCGCGCTCGGCCGCCTCGGCGTGTACGCCGCGCGTGGCGAAATGCAGTTCACGGTGAAGCGTCTGGAAGCGGAGGGCGATGGCCTCTGGCGCAAGGCACTGGAACAGGCGCGGCTTCGCCTGGAGGCCGACGGGCTCCTCGCTGCTTCTCGGAAGCGTCCGCTGCCTCGGCTGCCGCGCCGTATCGCGATGATCACGAGCGCGAGTGGCGCGGCACTGCGCGACGTGATCGCTGTGCTGCGGCGCCGAGCGCCTGCGGTGGAGCTGGTGGTGGTGCATGCCGCGGTGCAGGGGGAGAGTGCGCCAGCGGAGCTCTGCGCGGCCATCGATCGCGTATCGCGCTGGGCCGCGGTAGAACTCGTCATCATCGGGCGGGGGGGAGGTTCGCGCGAGGATCTGTGGGCGTTCAACGATGAACGCGTCGCGCGGGCCCTCGCGGCGTGCCCCATCCCCACGATTTCTGCGGTGGGGCACGAGATCGATATCTCGCTCTGCGATCTGGTGGCGGACTTGCGCGCCCCGACGCCGTCGGCCGCGGCGGAATCCGCCGTGATGGCGCATGGGGAGCTGGCCGCGGGGCTGGACGCGCTCCGCCGGAGACTCCTGCGGGCCGGCGATGACATGATTGACGATCGGCGGGCACGTGCTGCGATCGCCGCGCGTTCGCTGGTGATGCTCACGGAACGTCGGATGGCGGACACCCAGCAGCGCACAGGCGCCCTCGCAGATCGATTGCATGCGCTCAGCCCACTGTCCACGCTCGCGCGCGGATACGCGGTCGCGCGCGATGCGGAGGGGCGGACACTTTCGCGCGTGGCGGATTTGCGGCCCGGGACTGCCTTTCGGTTGCGGGTGCGCGACGGCGAGATCGCGGCCCGGACGGAGGGGGCATGAGCGAGTCGATACCAGTGCTGGAGCTGCGCCTGGCACGTCTCGAGGCCATCGTGAACGCACTCGAGGAAGACTCCACGGATCTGGCGGCCTCGCTGGCGCTGTTCGAGGAAGGTGTGGCTTGCCTGCGCGAGGCCGCGGCCGGACTCTCGAGTGCGCAGGCGCGCGTGCAGCAGCTCACCGAACTCGCGGATGGCGCGTTCGTGCTGGAGGAGCTCGATGACGACGCCTGAGCTGACGACGGAGGCAGATGTCTTTGCCGCGCACCGTGCCAGTATCACGCGCGCGCTCGCCGCGCTCGCCGCGCTTGTCGCGAGCGAGCTGGGGGGAGTGCGTGGGCCCGTTGCCGACGCCATTCGTTACAGCCTGCTGGGCGAAGGCAAGCGGATGCGTGCGATCCTCTTCCTGAGCGCCTTCGAGGCCGCGGGAGGCGAGGGAGACGCCTCTGCACTGGCCACGGCGATCGAGGTGGTGCACGCCTACTCGCTGGTGCACGACGATCTGCCCTGCATGGATGACGATGACGTGCGGCGCGGACGTCCCACGGTGCACCGCGTGCATGGAGTGGCTGCCGCCACGGCGGCGGGGCTGGCGATGGTGCCACTGGCGGCCCGCTGTGCCGCCGCCGGCTGTCGCGCGCTCGCGCTCCCGGCCGTGGAGCAAGGTCACGTGGTGCGCACGCTGATGCGAGCGTCGGGGCCGGGAGGCATGATCGGCGGCCAGTTGCTGGACCTCGAGGGTGAAGGCCGTCCGCTGGAGCTGGCCGACCTTGAACGTATTCACCGGGCAAAGACGGGGGCGCTCATCGTGGCTGCTGCGATCCTTGGCGGTCGCGCGGCGCGGTGTGACGCGGACTGCCTGCGTGCGCTGCAGCACTATGGCGAAGCGGTGGGACTCGCCTTTCAGATCGCCGACGACGTGCTCGACCTCACCGCTACCACCGACCAGCTGGGCAAGACCGCCGGTCGCGATCTGGCGCTTGGCAAGAGCACCTATCCGGCCCTGCTCGGCATCCACGGCGCCACCGAGCGTGCGCAGCAGCTGGTGCAGGACGCCTGTGCGACGCTCGCCGCCGTTGGACTGGACACGCCCGCCCTGGTCGGGATCGCGCGCTTCACCGTCGAGCGAACCTCTTAGATTTCCGTCATGTCACTTCTCGACCGCATCTCCTCCCCCAGCGACCTGCGCGGGTTCACCCGCGATCAGCTGCGCACACTCTCGGACGACCTGCGCGCGCGCATGGTGGACGTCTGCTCACGGACGGGGGGACACATCGGCGCAGGACTGGGCGTGGTGGAGCTGACGGTGGCGCTGCACTACGCCTTCCGTACGCCGCGCGATCAGCTGGTGTGGGACGTGGGGCATCAGGCGTATCCCCACAAGCTCCTCACGGGCCGGAACGGACGCATGGAGACCCTGCGTCAGGAAGAAGGGATCTCCGGCTTCCTCAAGCGCACGGAAAGCGAGTACGACACCTTCGGCGCAGGGCACGCCGCCACCGCGATCTCTGCGGGCCTGGGGATGGCTGCCGCTCGCGACATCAATGGCGAGCAGGATCTCAAGGTCGTCTCCATTCTGGGCGATGGCGCGCTCACCTCCGGTCTGGCGTACGAAGGCCTGAACAACGCCGGTGATTCGGGCCGCGATTTCATCGTGGTGCTGAACGACAACGAGATGTCCATCGCGCCG
>JBBSVF010000138.1:0-7882 GCA_038233745.1 Gemmatimonadales bacterium | reverse complement strand
GCCGATCCGGCGCGCGGCGAGCTGCGTCGTCCCATCGCGTCGGTTCCGGCAATCAGCGTGCTGTTCGATGACGAGGTGGAGTATGCACGCGCCGGTGTCCCGCTGGACCGCACCTTTTCGGTACGTATCCGGTCGGCCTCTGCGAGCGCCCGCGTCGTGACGGCCACCATCACGCTGCCGGCGGGGCTCCGCGCAGATAGCACCGTGCTGCGCGCGTCGCTCGGGCCCTTCGGCTTCATGACACTCACCTTCCGCGTGCGTGGCGCGCTGTCGGAAGGACGTCACCACGTGAGCGTGTCGGTCGCGAGCGGCGACGAGGTCTTCGTGGCCGGATGGGTGCCAATGGACTACCCCCACCTGCGCCCGCTCCGTTTCTACCGCGCCGCGATCGTGGAGATCGAGGCGGTACAAGCGGAGCTTCCGAAGCGCACGCAGATCGCCTACGTGCAAGGCGTCGGCGACAACGTCGCGCCAATGCTCACGCAGCTCGGCCTCTCGGTGAGCATCATCGCGCCGGACTCGCTCGGTACCGCGAAACTCGCGCGCTTCGGCGCGGTGGTGGTGGGGCCCCGAGCCTTCGCAGCCTCGCCGGCCCTCGCCGCCAAGTCGCCGGTGCTGCAGGCATTCGCGCGCCAGGGCGGCACGGTGGTGCTGCAGTACGGGCAGAACGAGATGCAGATGCCTGGCATCCTGCCGTATCCGATCACGCTCAGTCGCCCCGCGGAGCGCGTGACCGACGAGACGGTGCCGGTGAGCATCGTGGATCCCGCGGCTCGCATTCTCGCGAGTCCCAATCGGATCGTAGCCTCTGACTTCGATGGATGGGTGCAGGAGCGCTCCACCTACATGCCAACCACCGCGGACCCGCACTGGCGCCATGTGCTGGAAATGCACGACCCGAATGCGCCGCCCAACGAGAACGCGGTGCTGGTGGCGCCCGTGGGCCGCGGCGTGTACGTCTACAGCACGCTCGCGCTCTTTCGCCAGCTGCCAGCGGGTGTTCCGGGCGCCGCGCGCATTTTCCTGAATCTCATTGGCGCCACGGCGCCCTCTCCCGCCGCTGCCCTTCCCTGATGCTCATGCGACTTCGTGTTTCCGCTGCGGCGCTCCTGGCGCTCGGCGCACTGGCCTGCAGCGGCGACTCCCGCACCGTGCTCACGATCTACACGCCGCACGGCAAGGAGCTGCTGCAGTACTACGAGCAGCGGTTCGAGGCGGCACATCCCGACATCGATGTGCAGGCTGTCGACATGGGATCTCAGGACGTGCTCGATCGGCTGCGCTCCGAGAAGGCCAATCCGCAGGCGGATCTCTGGTTCGGTGCGCCCGCGGAGATCTTCGATCGCGCAGGGCGTGAGGGGCTGCTGGATCCGTACACGCCGACATGGGCTGACAAGGTTCCCGCCGAGGCGCATGACGCGGGCAATCTGTGGTACGGCACGTATCTCACTCCCGAAGTGATCGCGTACAACACGCACGCCGTGACGGCCGCGGAGTCGCCAAAGGACTGGGACGACGTCCTGGATCCGAAGTGGAAGGGCAAGCTCCTGATTCGCGATCCCGTTGCCAGTGGCTCCATGCGCGCGATCTTCGGCGGGATCCTCGGCCGATCCATCGCGCAGACCGGATCCACGGCAGCGGGTTGGGACTGGCTGCGCCGCCTGGATGCGAACACGAAGGAGTACGTGCTCAATCCGGCGATGCTGTACCAGAAGCTCGGACGCGAGGAAGGGCTCATCTCGCTCTACAACATGCCGGACATCGCGACTCTCGAACAGCGCACGAAGACGCCGGTGGGGATGAACATTCCCACGAGCGGAACGCCGCTGATCGTCGATGCCATCGCGCTGGTGCACGGCAGCCGGCATGCGGAGCAGGCGAAGGCATTCTACGAGTTCGTGACGACGCCCGAAGCGCTGCAGTCGGCTGCGACGCAGTTTCTTCGCATTCCCGCACGCACGGATCTTCCGAACGATTCCCTCCCCGAGGTCGTGCGGCGCGCGAGAACCGAGGTGAAGCCCATGCCGGGAAACACAAGGCTGATCGCCGACAGTCTGGATGCGTGGATGAAGTACTGGGACGCGAACATCCGGATCAGCCAGCGGGGCCGGTGATCGGCTCGGCGGGCGGACTCGCGCTCGAAGGAGTCACGCGCAGATATCCGGGTGCTGAACACGCGTCGGTGGATGACGTTTCGCTTGAGATTCCGGCGGGCGAACTTCTCGCCCTCGTGGGCGCATCGGGTTCGGGAAAGACAACGACGCTGCGCATTGCCGCCGGATACGAGCCCGCGGATGCGGGCCGAGTGATGGTGACGGCGCCGGATGGCACGCGACGCGACATCACACGGGAGCCGCCACAGCGTCGACAGTTCGGGATGGTGTTCCAGCACTACGCGCTCTTCCCGCACATGTCCGTGCTCGACAACGTGGCGTTCGGGCTCGAGGCGCGCGGCGTCGCGAAAGCCGAGCGTCGCGCGCGCGCGCAGGCGGCACTGGATGGTGTGGGGCTTGGCGACAAGTCCGCGCGGGCGGTGCAGGCGCTGTCTGGTGGTGAGCAACAGCGTGTTGCGCTCGCGCGGGCGCTGGTGATCGAACCCCGCGTTCTGCTGCTCGACGAGCCCCTTTCCAACCTGGATCCCACCTTGCGACAGAGCATGCGGGACGACCTTCGCCGAATGCTGCGGAGCTCCGGCGTGACAGCGCTGTTCGTGACGCACGATCAGGAGGATGCCTTCGCTGTGGCTGATCGAGTGGCCATGCTCTCGGGTGGCCGCCTGCTGCAGGTGGGTACGCCGGAAACGCTGTATCGCGAACCCGCCACGCGGGAAGTCGCAGAGTTTGTCGGCCGGGCAACGCTGGTTCCAGCGCGGCGGCTGGAGGGCCGCTTGGCCATTGGTGAAGGGCCCGTGACGCTGCACGCCGATTCGCCTGGCGAAGATGCGACGCTGCTCGCGGTGCTGCGGCCGGAGTCGCTGATGTTCACCGGGGCCAGCGAGCGGGCATGGGCCGGCACGGTGCGCGAGCGACGGTTTGCCGGAGGGCATGCCGTGTATCGCGTGGCGCTCGAATCGGGACCTGTGGTGGAGCTCTCCACTCCGGCATCCGACATCCGCGAGGGTGACACGGTGCATGTGGCGCTCGCCGCGCGTCACGTGGCCACTGTCGCCGCATGAGCCGGTCCGGTACACGCAGTGGTGGACGCGCCATCGTCGTGGCGGCGATGGCTCTGCTGGCGCTGCTGCTCTGGACGGTGGTGTATCCGAACGTGGCGGTGATTGCCGGCAGCTTCGCGAACGGGCTCGTGGATTGGCGGGAGTTCGTGCACAGTCCGGCGGATGTGGATGCCCTGCGCGGCACAATTATAGTCTCAATCGGGTCGGTGATTGCCGCACTGCTCATCGGCGTCCCGCTGGCCTTCCTGCTGGGACGCACCGAGTTCCGGGGGCGCCGAGTGCTCTCGGCGGTGGCCACATTGCCGGCCGCATTGCCGCCGCTGGTGGGGGTGCTGGCCTTCCTGTTCCTGTACGGGGAAAGCGGGGTCGTGACGCGACTCGTGCAGCGGGCGCTGCACCTGCGCGAGTCGCCGTGGACGCTCACCGGCCTTACGGCCGTGATCTTCGTCCATGCATACACGATGTATGTGTATGTCTTCCTCTTCGTGTCTGCGGGGCTGGAGCGTTACGACACCACCCTGGACGAGGCGGCGGCAGGGTTGGGGGCATCTCGGGCGATGACGCTCCGCCGGGTGACGCTTCCGCTGCTGACGCCCTCGCTCGTGGGTGCGATGCTCCTGGTATTCATGAGTGCATTGGGCTCCTTCTCCGCGCCGTATGTGTTCGGCGGCGGTGCACGGGTACTGGCCACGCAGATCCTCGTATCCAAGCTCAATGGCTCGATGGGGCTCGCATACGTGGAGACCACCGTGCTGGCCGTGACGGCGGTGCTGGCGCTGCTGCTGCTTCGGCGCATCGAGGGGCGGCGCCGGTACACCATTGCGGGCAAGGGCGGGGCGACGCGGAATCCCGTGCGCTCGCCGTTGATCCGCCGCCTGCTGCCAGTGTTCGCCTCGCTGCTGGTGATCGTGCTCGTACTGCCGCACGCGATGGTGATCCTGGTGAGCTTCGCGCGCGATGGCGCGTGGACCACGCAGCTCATGCCTCCCGAATACACACTCGACAACTACCGGCAGCTTCGCGCGGATCGCGAGCTGTGGACGCCGATCGTGAACAGCGTGAGCATGTCGTTCATGGCTACCTCAGCCAATGCGGTGGTGTGCTTTGCGATCGCGTATGTGGTGGTGCTGTCGCGCGCACCCGGACGGCGGCTGATCGCGCTCGTGTCTGCGCTGCCCTGGGCGATCCCGGCCACGGCGATCGCGCTGGGGCTGGCGGCGACCTTCGATCGCAATGCGCCGTTGCAGTTGCGGACGCTGCTCGTGGGGACCTTCTGGATCCTTCCTCTGGCGTATTTCATTCGCAACATCCCGCTCGTCTCCAGCGCGATCGAGGGATCTCTGCGGCAGATGGACCCAACGCTCGAGGATGCAGCGCGCGGGCTGGGCGCGTCGCGCTGGCTGCGGCTGCGGCGTGTGGTGCTGCCTGCCGCGCGTCCGGGGCTGATTGCCGGCACCATGCTCGCCGCGGTGGCGGCGGTGGGCGAGTTCGTCGCGAGCGTCGTGCTCTACACGCACTCCAACCGGCCGATCAGCGTGGAGATCCTGGCGCAGGTGCGCTCGCTGGCCTTCGGGACTGCGGCGTCGTACAGCGTGCTGCTCATCGTGCTGGTGCTCGCGATCACGCTGGCGGCACGCTGGCTGGAAGGGAGAGGCTCGGCTGACGTGCGGCCCATCGCGCAGGCGTGAGCTGAGCGTGCGCGAGCGGTGGCGGCCATGTTGACATCGCCGGTGCGTCCTCGATGTTTGAGGAACTCCTTCGCCCCGCTGGGCGCCTCCAGGGCTGTTCGCGCACGATGATCACTTCCAGTCTCGACAGGCTTTCCGACAGTGAGAACGCCCGTCTCGACGCGCTGCTCGAGGCGGTGCCGCTCGCGGTGGCGGTGTTCGATGGATCGTTGCGCCTGGTGGCGACGAATGCACGCTACCGCGACCTCACGTCGCTGGATGTGTCGCAGGCTGCGGGACGTTCCATCTACGACGCATTTCCCAACGCGCTCGCTGACCTCACCGAACAGGTGGACATTGCGGCGGGGGGCGTGCCGGTGGTCTCGGTGCGCGTCCCCTTCCAGCAGCGCGGAAGCAGGCGTCTCGTGGAGGCCACCTTCACACCACTGGGCGACTCAAGTGGCGGGCGCGGAGTGCTGTTTGCCGGAAGCGACGTCACCGAGCGAGAAGAGCTTCGAGAGGATCTTGCCCGCAGCGTGGCGCAGCTCGAGTCCATCTTCGACGTGTTGCCGGATTCGGTGCGGGTGGTGGATGCGGATGGCCGCACCATCCGGACGAATGCCCAGGCGCAGCAGGAGCATGCGCCGGCAAATCCCCAGACGCTGCGCGAACTCTGGCAGCTCGATCGGCCGCGCACACTCGCCGGCACCACGCTGTTCGTGCACGAGCATCCCACCGCTCGTGCGTTGCGCGGTGATCGCGTGCGTGGCGAGACGCTGGAGGTCCGGCGTGGGCCGGATGGCGGCCAGGCGGTGATCGAGCTCAACTCCAACCCCATGTTCGATCCCCACAAGCGCGTGCGCGGGGCGGTGACGGTGGAACGGGATGTCACCGAGCGCGTGCGCCTGCAGCAGCGTGTACAGACGGAAGCAGAGCGGCTGGAGCGAATGGTGGAGGAGCGCACGCGAGAGCTGCTGGCGCTGCAGGAGGCCACCGCGCGCGACCGCCGCCTCAGTGCAGTGGGACAGCTTGCGGCGGGGGTGATGCACGACGTGAACAACGCGCTGAATCCCATCATGGCCGCGGCGTACCTGCTGGAGATGAACGCCGAGAATCCTGTCGCCGTGCGCGACTACGCCGTGCGCATTGCCCGCGCCGCGGAGACGGGCGCCGCGACCGCTGCCCGCGTGGGACGATTCATCCGCCAGGAGCCGCTGCTCGGCTCACGCGAACAGTCGGTGGATCTGTCGCTGATGGTCGAGGAGGTGGTCGCGATGACGCGTCCGCTCTGGCAGGAGCGGGCCAAGGGTGGCGTAGTGACCCTCGAGGAGACACTGGCGCAGAGCGCGGTGATACGCGGCATCGCCGGCGAGCTCCGCGAGGCACTGCTCAACCTGGTGCAGAACGCCCTGGATGCGATGCCGGGCGGGGGCACGCTGCGCATCCGCACCAGCGTCAGCGAGGGAGAGGTGACGGTGGAGGTGAGCGATACCGGCACCGGGATGTCCGAGGAGGTCCGTGAGCGGGCGTTCGAGCCTTTCTTCACGACGAAAGGCGTGAATGGCACCGGGCTGGGACTGGCCGAGGTGTATGGAATTGCGCGACGGCACCGCGGGCGCGCGGAAATCGTGAGCGCGCCGGGAGCGGGCACCGCGGTGCGGCTGACCTTTCCGCCGGGCAGCGTCGAGGAGGTCGCGGTGCTGGAGCTGGTTCAGCGACCGCGCCGCCGCCGGCGTATCCTGTTGGTGGAGGATCACACCGACAGCCGCGAGTTCATGCAGGCGTTGCTTGAGAGCGAAGGGCACGTGGTGACGACGGTGAAGACAGTGGCCGAGGCGCAGGCGCTGCTGGAGGATGTCGACACCGTAATCGAGGTGCTGCTCACCGACATCGGATTGCCCGACGGCAGTGGATGGGATCTCGTGGCCGCGGCGAGGGATCTTCGTCCGACACTGCGTATCGGCGTGGTCACCGGCTGGGAACCCCGGAACGAGCAGGATCCGGCCTGTGACTTCACACTGCGGAAGCCCGTGGGGGCCGCGGATCTGCTCTCTGAAATTGCGAGAGCGGAGTAAAGGCGTCATTATTACGGTCTGCTGGTCATCCTCCTTCGCGCTGCACATGTCCGAGTCGGGCTCCATCCGTATCCTCATCGCTGAAGACGACGACAACGCGCGTGCGTTGCTCGTGGAGTTGCTCAACACCATGGGCCATGTGGTTGTGGCCGAAGTGAGTGGGGGGCGCGAGGCGATCGAGCGCGCGAAGGATGTGGTGCCCGACGTGGTCCTGCTGGATGTGCACATGCCGGATGGCTCCGGGATCGAGGCGGCAGAGCAGATCGCGGCGCAGGTGCCAGGTGTGGCGGTGGTGTTGTTCAGCGGAGACGAGTCGCTCGTGCTCTCGGAGCACGAGGTGGCCGCGACGTCGGCGATCGCCTTCCTGCCCAAGCCAACGCCGCCGCGGGTGCTCGATTCCACCCTGCGGCTCGCCGTCTCCAGGGCGCGTGAGTTCAACGTGGCCAAGAAGGATGCGCAGGCGGCGCGCGGGGCATTGGAGAACCGGAAGACGATCGAGCGGGCGAAGGGGATCCTGATGCGGCGCACGGGGTCGTCGGAGCAGGAGGCGTACCGGATCCTGCAGCGGACAAGCCAGGATCGCTCGGTACCGATGGTGGAGATCGCCAGGGCGGTACTTGCTTCGGAACCCGGGCTCCAGGAGTGAAGTACTGAGTACGAGTACTCACTCCAGTAGCACATCAGACTTGAGTACCTGGTACCAGGTACTGAGACTCGTGGGCTGGCTCCGGGGATCTGTCTTCGAGGACTTCGCGGGGCAGGACACGTACGCAGTACTCCGTACTCCGTACTCGTACTCGGTACTCGGTACCGAGTACGAGGGAGAGGCAGAAGGATCTACGGCTCCCCCGGGCCCTGAGCAACGTCTCGTACCAAGTACCAGGTACTTCAAGTCTGAAGGAAGTACTCGGTACTCGGTACTAAGGAAGGTCTGAACAGGTAGGTGATGCGAGGCGATGTGGAGT
>JBBSVF010000137.1:0-7962 GCA_038233745.1 Gemmatimonadales bacterium | reverse complement strand
GGGTGCGCGGCGTGATCGCCCTGCGCACCGCGTCAGGCGTCATGCACCAGGTGCCTGGATCGCAGTCCACCAGCAATGGCGTCGCCCCGGCGCGGATCATCGCGAGCGCGCACGAGATGATCGTGAAGGCGGGACTGATCACTTCGTCGCCCGGCTTCAGATCAAGCGCCTCCACCGCGAGCTCCAGAGCGGTGGTGCCACTCGACACCGCCACGCCATGCTCGCGCTCGCAGTGATCGGCCCACGTGCGCTCGAACGCTTCCAGCGCCGGGCCCGCCGACGAGATCCAGCCGCTGCGCATCGCGTCGATCACCGCGCCCACGTCGGTGTCCACCACGCGCGGTTCACCCACGGGGATATGCACGAGGCCCGGACTCAGAAGGTCACCTTTTCCGACAGCCCCGTGTACGGACCCTGCTTCACCTCCAGCAGCACGGTGTCCTCCAGCATGCGGAAGCCGTGGCCGCCGCCGATCATGATCATCACGTCGCCGGCGCCCAGTTCCAGGGAGGCCACGAGCTGCTGCGCGTCGGAGTAGACGTCCAGCAGGCAGCGCCCCGAGCGTACCACGATCACCTCCGGCGTGCCGGTGATGGCTCGCTCCAGTGGCAGGTGGTGGTGGCGGGGAACGGTTCCCCCCTCCGGATACACAACGAACCCCACCTGCTGCGTGAATTCCGGGGGGGTCACGAAAGTGGTACCCGGCGGCACGAAGCTGGCACGTACGATGTACGCCAGCGCTCGGTCACCATCGGCGATGATCTCCATCGGCCAAGTGTACCGTGAATGTCGCTCCCAGTACACCGGGGCGCTTGCGTGCGGCCCTCCTCCCGGGAACTTTCAGGGAGTTCCGCCAGCAGCCCATCGATCGGCCAGCATCAGGAGATCTTCCGTGAGTCCATTGAAATCCTTCGCGCTCGTGATCGCGACCCTCGTGGCAACGGCCTCGGCGCTGTCCGCGCAGGCACCGCTCTCGATCGCCTATCGCATCGCGATGCCCGAGCCGTCGTCGCACCTGTATGACGTCGCCATGGACATCAGCGGCGTCACGGGCAAGTCCTTCGCCCTGCAGATGCCGGTGTGGTCCCCTGGTCGCTACGGCCGCATGGACTTCGCGAAGAACGTGCAGGACCTCCGCGTGACGGACAACGCCGGCCGGCCACTCCCCACCGCCAAGACCGATGGCTCGCGATGGGTGGTGACCACGAATGGTCGTCGCGCCGCGCGCATCACCTACCGCGTGTTCGCCAACTCCCTCAGCGGCACGTTCAGCGTGCTGGATACCGCACACGCCAACTGGAATGGCGCGAGTCTCTTCATGTACGTGGAGGGGCACAAGCCCGATCCCGTGATGCTCACCATCGTACCTCCCGCCGGCTGGCAGGTGCTGAATGGCGACACGCGCTCCACAGGGCAGCTCACCTATCGCTTCGAGAACTACGACCGCCTCATCGACTCACCCACCGAAGTCGCCCCGGCCTTCATGGTGGACTCATTCACCGTGGACGCGCGGAAGTATCGCACGATGGTGCACTACAACGGCACACCGCCGGCGGGAGTGCGCGAGCGTTTCGTGGGCGACGTACAGAAGATCGTGCGCTACGAGAACAGCGTGTTCGGCGCGCCGCCGCTGGATCAGTACACTTTCCTCTTCAACATCGGCTATGCCGGTGGCGACGGTATGGAGCACCTGTTCTCCACGCAGGTGATCAACTCACGCGCGTGGACGGATACCGCTGTGGTGCTCCCGGGCATCAGCACCGCGGCGCACGAGTACTTCCATGTGTGGAACGTGAAACGCGTGCGCCCCGCCGCGCTCGGGCCCTTCGACTACACCCGCGAGCAGTACCAGCCCAGCCTTTGGGTGGCCGAGGGATGGACGCAGTACTACGGGCTTGCCACGCTGGGCCGCGCCGGGATCGTCACGCGCAAGGATTTCTACGACGCGATGGCCAATGTGATCTGGCAGAACCTGAATGCGCCGGGCCGCAAGGAAGTCTCAGCGCGCATGGCGTCTTTCAACGCGCCGTTCTGGGATGGCGCTCCGCAGGCGCAGCCCACCAATGGCGCCAACACCTTCTTCTCGTACTACACCAAGGGCGCCGGCCTGGCGCTCTGGCTGGATCTCGACACGCGCGCCCGCACCGCCAACACCCGCTCACTCGACGACATCTTCTCTGCGCTGCGACGCCGGAGCTGGGCGACGAAGAATGCGTCGTACTATCTGCAGGGGCGCGGCTACACGGAGCAGGACGTGGAGAACGCCGCGAGCGAGGTGATCGGGATGAACATGCATCCGTGGTTCGATCGCCACGTGGGCGGCACCGAAGACCTGGACTATGACGCGCTGCTGGCGCGCGCAGGGCTGAGACTGGTGCGCGGTGCCCGCTGGAGCATCGAGGAAGAGGCCTCGGCGACCCCCGCGCAGCTGAAGATTCGCGAGGGGTGGGTGACAGGGCGGAGCAACTGACCGGCGATCATCCGATGCCACAGACCGGAGACTCCGCGGACTCGGAATCGCTCGAGCTGCGCCTCGAAGTGGCCGAGGCACGCGCAGCGCACGCCGAGTCGCTGCTCGACGCGGTCCTCAATTGCACCGCAGATGCGGTGTTCGTGAAGGACAACGACGGCCGATATCTCGCTATCAACTCGGCGGGCGCCAAAGCGCTTCGACTGGAGCCTCACGAAGTAATCGGACGAACCAATTTCGAGTTGATTCCCGAGGATCACGCCAGACGCCTTCGCGAAGGAGAAGAACGACTGCTGGCCACCAGCGATCCGGAGCATACCGAGGACGAGGTGGTGACCGATGGCGTGTCCCGGTGGTATCTGATGGCCCGCGGCGCCTGCCGCGACGCGAGCGGAACGATCACCGGCATCGTCGGCGTCGCCACGGACATCACGGAGCGCAAGCGTCGTGAGGTGGAGGCCCTCCTGCTTGCCGAAGCGGGCCGCGTGCTGGCGCAAACCCTCGATTATCGCACGACGCTGAACGCCGTTGCGCAGTTGCTCACTCCAGCGCTGGCAGACTGGTGCAGTGTCGTGCTCTCGATGCCCGACGGCCGGTTGGAAACGCTGGCCGTTGCCCACACCGATCCCGAGAAGGTCCGATGGGCGAAAGAGGCCGGCGAGCGCTATCCCTCCGACCCCGACGGACCGGGAGTTGGCACCGTCATCCGGACAGGGCAATCCGAGCTGTATCCCGACATTCCCGACGAGATGCTCACTCTCGGGGCGAAGGACGCCGAGCACCTCGAGATGCTTCGCATGCTCGGCATGAGCAGCGTGCTCATCGTGCCCATGTCGGCCCACGGCCGCACGCTCGGCGCCATCACACTCATTTGCGCCGAATCGGGTCGCGTCTTCACCGAACGCGACCTGCCGATCGCCGAAGAGCTCGCGCGCCGCAGCGCACTGGCGATCGAGAATGCGGAGCTCTTCCGTGAGGTGGGCCGCGCGAACCGTGCAAAGTCGGAGTTCCTCGCGAGCATGAGTCACGAGTTGCGCACGCCGCTCAACGCCATCATGGGCTACGCGGAACTGCTCGCGGAGGGCATCACCGGCACCGTGAGCTCCGCGCAGCGCGATCAGATCGAGCGCATTCGCGCGTCCGCCCGCCATCTGCTCGGCCTCATCGACGAGGTGCTCAGCTATTCGCGAATGGAAGCGGGCAAGGAGCAGGTGACTCTCGAAGTGATCACCGTAACGCAGCTGCTCGACGAAGCCGCTTCGCTGGTGCGGCCCCTCGCCAACGACAAGCGGCTGGAGCTCGACGTGAAGCGCGGCCCGGATGCACTCACGATCACCTCCGACGTCCTGAAGGTGCGACAGATCCTCGTGAACCTGCTCACGAATGCCGTGAAGTTCACCGATACGGGTAGCATCTCGCTCGGCGCAGCATCCGATGGTGACGACGTGCTGCTCACAGTGCAGGACACCGGCATCGGCGTCGCTCCCGAAGCACAGGAGCGGGTGTTCGAGGCCTTCTGGCAGGTGGAGCAGAGTGCCTCGCGTCGTGTGGGCGGCACTGGCCTGGGCCTCAGCGTGTCGCGTCGCCTCGCCCGTCTCCTCGGCGGCGACCTCACGATGAAAAGCACCCAGGGAGAGGGAAGCACCTTCACAGTCAGGCTACCGCGCGTCGCCCCCGATGCGAGCGCGGCGCCACGTCCCGCGAAACAGTGATGATCGCCACCGCCGCCAGAATTACCGCGGCGGCGGCAATGGTGCGCGGCGTCACCGGCTCGTGCGCAACCGCCCAGCCGAGCAGCACGGCCACCACCGGATTCACGTATGCGTACGTGGATGCCTTCGCCGCCGAGGTGTGGGCGAGCAGGTAGACGTACGCGGTGAAGCCGATGAGCGACCCGAAGCTTACCAGATAGGCGAAGCCCAGCCACGAGCTGGCCGACGCATGGGCGAGATCCAGCCGCGAGGGTTCGCGCGCCACAAGCGATGCGAGCGTCAGCAGCACCCCGCCCGCGAGCATCTGTGTGGACGATCCGTTGATGCCTGAGGATGCCTTTGGCGCAATCTTCGTGTAGAGCGAGCCTGCAGCCCACGAGAGCGATCCGACCATGAGCGCCAGCGCACCCGCTGCGTTCACCGTGCCCGCGCCGTGCAGCGTATCGATGCCCACGAGCAGCACCAGGCCAGCGAGTCCCAGAGCGAGACCGACGAACACCGGCCAGGACGGTCGCGTCCCCCCTGGGCGCAGCCAGTCGATCAGTACCATCCACACCGGCACGATCGCCACGAGCAGGGCGGTGATCCCGCTGGGGACACGAGTCTCTGCCCACACTACGGCGCCATTGCCCCCGGCGAGCATGAGTCCTCCGCTCAGCAACCCGGTGCGCCAGTCGGTCGACGTCGGCTTTGCCGAACCTGCCCGAGTGCGCCCAAACGCATACAGAATCGCACCGGCCAGCAGGAAGCGCGCACCCCCCATGAGGAAGGGCGGCAGGGTGGCCACCGCGAAGCGGATGGCGAGATACGTGGATCCCCAGACGACATAGACCGCGGCGAAGGCGGCCAGCAGGCGTGCGCGCATCGGCCAAAGGTAGTCGTGGGGCCCTCGTGGGCGATTGCACGGGACGTCGGCTTGCGCGATCGGTTCGTGGGATGTATTGTTAACACGTTAACTATACGAGGCCCGAACAATGCTCGCCGTTCCCGACGTGACCGACCGCGACGCCGCCTTCGCGCGCGACGCGCTCCCCTGGCTGGACGACGTCTATCGCTTCGCCCTCTCGCTCACTCGCGACGAGCCCGACGCAGATGACGTGGTGCAGGAGACCTATCTCCGCGCCTATCGTTCCTGGCACACCTTCATTCCCGGCACCGACTGCCGGCGATGGCTCTTCACGATCTGCCGCAATGTGTTCCTCCGCTCGCGCGAACGTCAGCGTCCAACGGTTGATCTGGAAGACGGCGAGCAGGACGCTGTCGCCGCTGCCTCCGTGTACTCCGCCGCGCGGGAACGTGGATACGACGACATCTACGCCCGTCTCGACCTGGCGCCAGCGCTTCGCGACGCGCTCGACACACTCGCCGAGCCGTTCCGCTCCGCGGTGATCCTGGTGGACGTGGAAGACATGACCTACGAGACCGCCGCCGAGGTGATGCACGTGCCCATTGGCACGGTGCGCTCGCGTCTCTTCCGCGGCCGGCGCCTGCTGCAGGAGCAGTTGCTCACCGTGGCGCAGGACCTGGGCTTCGCACCCGCTGCCGTCGCGGCGTAGCGTGCCCACGCGGGGCGAGCTCGTAGCGCTGGGCCTCTCCGCCAGTTGCGCGGAGGTGCTCGGTCATCTCTGGGATTATCTCGACGACGAGATCGACGGCGCCGGCGCCGCTCGGATGCGAGCGCATATCGGGGGCTGCGCCGAGTGCCGCGCGTATGCCGGCGCGGAGCGGTGTTTCCTGCAGGGGCTCGCCGCGCTCAAGCGCGAACTGCGGGCACCGCGTCTCCTGCGGGAACGCGTGGCCCGGCGACTGCAGCGCGAGGGATGCGGGTGCTGGGAGCGCGCGCGCCGAAAGGACGCCGGCTGAGCTCAACGCACGGCGGGCGATTGCCGTAGACAGGGGACGGACTCCACTCGTGCACCACGAGCTCTCCTCCCTCCCGCCGGAGCCAATGTCTTCGAACCGTCGTGATTTCATCAGGACAGGCGCGACTGCTGCCGCCGTTGTCTTGGCTGGGCCGCGCCTGCTGCATGCGTCGGACTCGCTCTTGCTGCCGCCCAGGCTGGTGGCCGCACCCTCCACCGACCCGTACACCGCCGAACTGGCCGCCGAGGCGTTGAGCGCCGCGCGGGATGCTGGGGCGTCGTACGCGGATGTGCGGATCGGGCGCTATCGTCGCCAGAGTGTGAACACGCGCGAGCGGCGCATCAGTGGGGTGTCGGATTCCGAATCGTACGGGCTCGGCATTCGTGCGCTGGTGGGCGGGTCGTGGGGGTTCGCCGCCACCAGCAACATGACGAAGGAGGGCGCGGTGAAGGTCGCGCGCGAGGCCGCTCGCATCGCACGCGCCGCACGGACGGCGCAAAAGCGTCCCGTGGAGCTCGCGAAGGCGCCGGTGGTGAAGGGCACCTGGATGACGCCGGTGACGCGTGATCCCATTGAAGTGCCCATCGAGGAAAAGGTGGCGTTGCTCTTCGCCGCCAACGAGGCCGCGATGAAGGTGAAGGGCGTGCGCTTCGTGAACTCGGGACTGCAGTTGCTGCGCGAGATCAAGACGTACGTGAACAGCGAGGGCACCGAGACCACACAGACCTTCGTACGTGTGGGGCCCGGTTTTTCGGCCACCGCGGTGGGCAATGGTGCGTTCCAGTCGTACACCGAGGAGCTCGCGCCGCGCGGAAGCGGCTGGGAGTACATCGAGTCACTGAACATGCCGGGCAACGCTGAGCGATGGGCGGGAATCGCGGCGGAGAAGCTCGGTGCGAAGAGCGTGGAGCCGGGTCGGTACGATCTCATTCTCGATCCCACCAATCTCTGGCTCACTATTCACGAGTCGATCGGGCATCCTACGGAACTCGATCGCGCGATGGGCTACGAGGCCAACTATGCCGGCACCAGCTTCGTGGCGCCGCCGGAGAAGCAGATCGGCAAGTTGAAGTACGGTACCGCCATCATGAACATCCAGGGCGACCGCACGCAGGAGGGATCACTCGCGCGAGTCGGCTGGGATGACGAAGGCGTGGCGGCGGACAAGTGGCTCATCATCGACAAGGGAATGTTCAAGGACTATCAGACCACGCGCGAGCAGGCGGCGTGGATCTCGAAGCTCACCGGCGTCACCCGCTCGCATGGCTGCTCCTTTGCCGATTCGTGGGACAGCGTGCAGTTCCAGCGCATGCCGAACATTTCGCTGCTTCCGGGCGCGCGGAACATCGGGCTGGATGACATCGTGGCCGCCACCGATCGCGGCATCGTGATCAAGAATCGCGGGTCGTGGAGCATCGATCACCAGCGCTACAACTTCCAGTTCTCCGGCCAGGCCTTCTACGAGGTGCGCGGCGGCAAGATCGTCGGCATGCTCAAGGACGTGGCGTATCAGGCGAACACTCCTGCCTTCTGGAACAGCATGGACATGATCGGCGGCCAGAAGTCATACTGGCTCGGTGGATCGTTCGGCGACGGCAAGGGTGAGCCCGGCCAGTCGAACTCCGTGAGTCACGGATGCCCGCCCGCGCGCTTCAAGGGCGTGAACATCGTGAGCACCGGGAGGGGCGAATAATGACGCGCTCACTCTTTGCGCCAGACGCCGACTTCCTCACGCGCGAGCAGGCGAAAACCCTCGCCGATCGCGTGCTCTCGTTTGCGAAGGCGGATGAGACGCGCGTGAACATCACGAGCGGCTGGAGTGGCAACACGCGCTTCGCCGGCAACGAGATCACCACCAGCGGCGGCACTACCAACACCACGGTGACGGTGACGTCAACGGTGGGCAAGCGCCGTGCG
>JBBSVF010000136.1:0-8090 GCA_038233745.1 Gemmatimonadales bacterium | reverse complement strand
TTCCGGTCACGACTGGCGGAAGAGGGTGGGATCAAGCGACTGATGGAAAGCCTGCGGAAGGCGACGTACGTCTCCGTGCGCACGGCCGATCTCGCACTCGTGCCGCCGCCGGTCTCCGCTCAGCCCTGATCGAGTCGCGCATGCCAGCTCGGCGCCGGGCGAGACTCGCAGTCACGCTCGGTGACCCGCGCGGGATCGGGCCGGAAATCGTCGCGGCCGCCCTTCGTGATGCGCGAGTGCAGGAGGTCGCCGAACTGCTGCTCGTGGGGCCGAGCGGCACGGCCGTACCCGTCGTGGAAGAGATCGGCGCGTGGGTCGATGGGGGCGGGGTCTCGCTGGCGGGACGACTCGCGGGGCTCGCGGTGGATCGTGCCATTCACCTCGCACAGCATGGCGACGTGGAGGGCATCGTCACCGCGCCGCTCGACAAACAGGCGCTGCATGCCGGAGGCTACGACTTCCCGGGACACACCGAGTTGCTGGCCGCCCGCACCGGGTGTGAGGTGGCGATGATGCTGGCGGCGACGCGGCCATCGCCCGGCACCGTGAATCCGCTGCGCGTGGTGCTGGCCACCACGCACATCGCCCTGCGCGACGTGCACACCGCGCTGAATCGAGACGCTATTCTCGCCGCGGCGCGGGTGACGCGTGACGGATTGCAGCACAGCTTCGGGATTCCCGTGCCGCGCATCGCCCTCTGCGGACTCAATCCACATCTGGGTGACGGTGGGCGCTTCGGGCGCGAGGATCAGGAACTGCTCGAGCCCGTCGCACGCGAGGCCGGCATCGACGGGCCCTTTCCCGCCGACACCGTGTTCGTGCGCGCCATGCGCGGCGCGTGGGACGCCGTGATTGCGCCCTACCATGATGTCGGGATGACCGCCATCAAGGTGGCTGCCTTCGGCGCGGCCGTGAACGTCACACTGGGGCTGCCCTTCGTGCGCACGTCACCGGATCACGGCACGGCGATCGACATTGCCGGACATGGCGTCGCCGATGCAGGCAGCATGATCGAAGCGATCCTGCTGGCCGCCGAGATTGTGGAGCGGCGCCGCTAGTCGGCGTCGGACCGTGCCGCAGCGCGGCGATCGCCAACGCTGTGCAGATCCACCGCGAGCAGGTCGATGCGGCGTCCCTCCATTCTCCGCACGGTGAACACCGCGTGACTCGCCGTCACGCGATCGGCCTCCACCGGCAGCCGGCCCAGCGCACCGAACACGAATCCTCCGATCGTGGTGTACTGGTCGTCCGGTACCTCGAGGCCGAAGCGCTCGTTCAGCTCACCGATATTCGTGGCGCCGGGAATGATGACGTCGGCGTCGGGCGAGGCAGCCGCGAGCATCTCCGCTTCATCATGCTCGTCGAGAATCTCACCCACGATCTCCTCCAGCAGGTCCTCCATCGTCACGATGCCGGCGGTGCCGCCGAACTCGTCGAGCACCACTGCCATGTGTTCCTTGCGGCGCTTGAAGTCCGCGAGCACTTCCTCCACCTGTCGGGAGCCCGGAACCACGTGTACATCCCGCATGATGGCGCGCAGGCTGAACCCCTCGGGTTTGCTGAGCGCCAGCGGGAGCATGTCCTTCGCGAGGACCACGCCGACCACGTTGTCGATCGTCTCCTCGAACACCGGGTAGCGTGACCGCTGCGACTCGATCACGCTGTCGATGGTCTGGGCCAGTGTGAGGTCGATGTCGAGGGCGTCGATTGCGGTGCGCGGCGTCATGACCTCCATCGCATTCTTCTCGGAGAACTCGAACACGCCCTCGATGAGTGCGGCATCCTGCCGCTCGAGCGCGCCCACCTCCTGGCTTTGCTCCACCAGGATGCGCAGCTCTTCGGCGGAGTGGACATTCTCCTCCTCATCCATCGGCTCCTGGCCGAAGACCCGCAGCACCCCCTCGGCGGACTTGTTGAGCATCCAGGTGACGGGCGAGACCACCCACGCGAATGCCATCAGCGGCGGCACCAGCCATCGGGCCACTTCCTCGGGATGATTCAGCGCCGCGCTACGCGGTGCGAGCTCTCCGAATACCACGTGGCCGTACGTCACGACTGCCAGCGCGGCGATGGTGCCGAGGAGGGCGGCACTCACCTGCGAGGGCAGGGAGAGGCCACCGAATGCCCCGGCGAAGAAGTGCGAGAGCGTCTCCTCCGCGAGCGCTCCGATGCCGATACTGGCCAGTGTGATTCCGAACTGGCTGGCCGACAGCAGCGTTGCCATGCGCGCGAGCGCCTTCAGCACGAGGCGGGCCTTCGCGTCGCCTCCCCTGGCCATGGCCTCGAGACGCGAACGGCGCGAGCGGACGACGGAGAACTCCGCCGCCACGAAGAATCCGTTCAGGGCCAGCAGGCCGAGGATGGCGAGGATGCGTCCGAGCATCCCGGAACGTAACGACCGCGGCACACCGGTCGCCACCAGCGGCGCGCTTGACGCCAGCCCTCCACCCGTCGACACTGCACGGATGAGCGACTATCGAATCGAGAAGGTCCGTCGGCGGGTCACCATCAGCCTGTCCTCGGGCGCGATGCTGGAGGGCGATATCTTTCTGCAGGCGCATGCGCGCTTTCGCAACGGCCCCGAAGAGCCATTCGACGTGCTCAATGACGACGACCCCTTCCTCCCGCTGCAGCTGATGGATGACGCGGTGATCCTGGTGCAGAAGGCGCAGATCGCGACCGTGATCACCGGGCTGCCCACCGAGGACGACGTCGCAGTGCAGGGGGTTCCCGGCATGCACGTGGATCTCACCTTCATTGATGGCAGCACGCGGCAGGGGTCCATCTTTCCCGAACTCCGCGCCGATCGTCCGCGTCTCGTGGACTTCCTCAACAACACTCGCGCGAGATTCCTTCCGGTGTTCGCGACCGACGAACTGCTGCTCGTGAATCGCGCTCACATTGCGTACGCTCGTCCGGTAACCTGACCTGGAATGGCACAGCTCGACCGATTGTTGTCCGTGATGGTGGCCCAGCGCGCATCCGCCCTGCGTCTCGATGAAGGCGAGCTGGCCGAGCTCGAGATTGGTGGAACGCCGCGTCCGGTCACGCGCACGCCCCTCACCGGTGCCCAGTTGCTGGCCCTGCTGCGCGAGATTGCTCCCGCCGACGCAGCGTCGGGACTCGACGCGGGGACTGCCGCGGAGTTTGCGTACAGCTCGCAGGACGGCGCCTTCGCGGTAAAGGCTGCCCGGGAAGGCTCGCGGTGGCGCGCCCGCGTGACGATGGATGCTGGCGGCGAGCGGCGGCGACTCTCGGAGCTGTCGGAAGCCACGCAGCCCATCGCTGCCATGCCGCCCATTCCGGCCGCCGGAGGCGATGTCCCGGCTGCTGCGCCCGCGTCCGTGGCGCATGACATCCCGGCATCCGCTGCGGGCGATGTCATTGCGTCGTTCGATGGCATCGACGCGTCGCGGGCCCGTCTTGACACGTTGCTGCGACTGATGGTGGAGAAGGGTGCATCGGACCTGCATCTGCGCTGCGGCGAGCCGCCGATTCTGCGGCTGCACGGCGAAATGGCGCGCATCGAGGAGTTACCACTCGAGCCCGACGAGCTGGACGCGATGCTCCGCTCGATCATGCCGGCCCGCAATCGCGAGGAGTTCCGTGAGTCGAACGACACCGATTACGCGTACGAACTGCCGGGCATCGCGCGCTTCCGCGCCAATGCGCTGAAGGACCGGCGTGGGCCCGCCGCTGTCTTTCGCCAGATCCCGGCCACGGTGGTGACGGTGGAGCAGATGGGCATCTCCCCCGAGGTGCAGAAGCTCTGTCAGCTGAACAAGGGACTGGTGCTGGTGACGGGTCCGACGGGATCCGGCAAGAGCACCACGCTCTGCTCACTGATCGATCTGGTGAACCGGTCGCGCAGCGATCACGTCATCACGATCGAGGACCCGATCGAGTTCGTGCATCCGAACAAGCGGTGCATCATCACGCAGCGTCAGGTGGGGGTTCACACGGGCTCATTCAAGAGCGCCCTCCGGGCGGCGCTGCGCGAGGATCCTGATATCATCCTGGTGGGCGAGCTGCGCGACCTGGAGACGGTGAGCATCGCGATCGAGACGGCGGAGACGGGACACCTGGTGTTCGGCACGCTGCACACGACGACCGCGGCGGGAACGATCGACCGCGTGATCGATCAGTTCCCTGCCGACCGGCAATCGCAGGTGCGTGTGATGCTCGCGGAGTCGCTGAAGGGAGTGATCTCGCAGACGCTCTGCAAGAAGATCGGCGGCGGGCGCGTGGCGGCGCGCGAGGTGTTGCTCTCCATACCGGCGATCACGAACCTGATCCGGGAGGGAAAGACCTTCCAGATTCCGAGCGTGATGCAGACGTCGAAGCGGCTGGGGATGGTGACACTCAACGACGCGCTGCTCGAGGTGGTGGACGCGGGGTTGGTGGAGCCGGAGGAGGCGTACTCGAAGGCGGCGGACAAGTCGGCGTTTGTGGGGGGGCTGAAGGCGAGGGGGATACCCACTCCCTTCGCTGACGACAAGAAGTAGAGGAGTACGGGTACTGGGTACTGGGTACTGGGTACTGGGTACGGGTACGAGGTTGCCATCAGACTCGAGTACCTGGTACCTGGTACGAGACTTCAGGCTGGCTTCGGGGGATCACCGAGGTGAGTTGGGATGGGGTGCTCGTACTCAGTACTGAGTACTCAGTACGAGTACTCAGTACGGGGCTGGAGGTGACGATGAGACAGAACCCGGTTGATGCGAGCGACGTCGTTTCTCCCCGATCGTGTGGCCCGGGGGGCCGAGCGCGTTGCGCTGCGTCCTGATCTCGCGCACGGCGCGCTGATCACGCAGGCGTGGAATGGATGCCGGCTGTTTCCTCGCCCACGACAGATTTTCAGCATGCACGATTTTCGTCGCCTTCGGGTCTGGCAGCGCTCGCGCGAGCTCGTAATCGCGCTGGAGCCTGTCATTCGCGCCTTCCCGGTGCAGCACCGCGCGACGCTTGGCTCGCAGCTTCGCCGCGCGGCGATGTCCATTCCGGCGAATATCGCCGAAGGGTGCGGGAAATCGTCGCGCGCCGAAACCATCCGCTTCCTGGAAATCGCCGCCGGCTCGGCGGCGGAATCGGAGTCGCACCTCACGATCGCAGGAGACCTGGGCGCCGTAACCGGCATGCGCGCAACGGAACTGGCGGCCGAGGCGAGAAGCCTGCATCGAATGCTGCGGGCGCTCATCGGAACGCTGCCGCGATGAACGCCCGCCAGTGCCGTTCGTCCGCCTCCGCCACGCCCGGCAATCTCCGCGAAACCCTGCCCGAGGCCTCCGACCCCGTACTCCTACTCAGTACTCGTACTCAGTCCTCGTACCAAGTACTAGGTACGCGAGTTCTCACGAAACCCACCTCGGTGATCCCCCGGAGGCAGCCGTAAGTCCCGTACCAAGTACCAGGTACTCAAGTCTGATGGCAGCCTCGTACCCAGTACCCTGTACTCGTACTCAGTACGTCAGTACTCGTACTCAGTACCGCCCACCCTACTCCTCGGTCTCTTGCGGTGGGGCTTCGCCTGCCTCTGTCCGCCCGCTCCCGTCGTATTCAGCGCGGGCCGCGTACCCGTACCCGCCGAACACCTCGCCGCCGCGCAGGTAATCGTGGCCGTAGCCCCGTCCGTGCGGATAGTTCGTGAGGGAAGGCTCGTGTTGCTGCTGCATCGGACACCTCCTGTTCGAGTGACGTGCGACGGAGGGTGCAGCAATCGGGCAGCATCGTCAAGCGGCCCCGAGTATCGGCTTGTCGGGCCATCCTGTATGTAGGTATATTTCCGGGCTATGCAGATTCGTAACATTGCCATCATCGCGCACGTCGATCACGGAAAGACGACCCTCGTCGACAAGATGCTCCGCCAGGCCGGCGCCTTCCGGGAAAATCAGGTCGTCGCGGAGCGGGTGATGGACTCCAATCCGCTGGAGCGGGAGCGCGGGATCACCATTCTCGCGAAGAACACGTCCATCCGGTGGAAGGACACCAAGATCAACATCGTCGACACGCCGGGCCACGCCGACTTCGGGGGTGAGGTCGAGCGCATCCTGCGCATGGTCGACGGAGTGTTGCTGGTCGTGGACGCCTTTGACGGTCCGATGCCGCAGACCCGCTTCGTGCTCCGCAAGGCGCTCGAGCTGGGGCGCACGCCCATTGTCGTCATCAACAAGATCGATCGTCCCGGCGCCGATCCCATGCGCGTGCACGATGAGGTGCTGGATCTCTTCATCGAACTCGAGGCCGACGAGGCGCAGCTCGATGCGCCGGTGGTCTACGCCAGTGCGCGCGAGGGCGTCGCGACGATGGACATGGACGTGACGCCGGTGGATCTGGCGCCGTTGTACGACACGATCCTGGCAAGTGTGCCGGAGGCGCCGAGCGATTCGGCGTCGCCCTTCCAGATGCTGATCTCCACGATCGACTTTTCGCCCTACCTCGGCCGACTTGGCATCGGCCGGATCGAGCGCGGGACGGTGAATGTCGGCGATCAGGTGTTGTTGCTGCCGATGGACGTCAATCAGAAAAACGAGCAGGCGCGCGTCACGAAGTTGTATGTGTACGAGGGGCTCGAGCGCCTCGAGGTGCAGACGGCCCCGGCGGGCGAGATCGTGTCGCTGGCGGGGCTCGAGGGCGTCGAGATCGGACTCACCGTCACTGACCTGGAGCATCCCGAGCGCCTCGAGGGCATCGCGGTGGAGGAGCCGACCATCAGCGTCGACTTCCTGGTGAACAACTCGCCCTTCGCAGGCAAGGACGGCAAGTTCGTCACGTCGCGGCAACTGCGGGACCGGTTGTACAAGGAGTTGGAGCGGAATGTCGCGCTCAAGGTGGAGGACACCGAGAGCACCGATACGTGGACTGTGAGCGGGCGCGGCGAGCTGCATCTGTCCATCCTCATGGAGACGATGCGCCGTGAGGGGTACGAGTTCCAGGTGTCGCGTCCGCGCGTGATTCTCAAGAAGGGCGTGAACGGCGAGCGGCTGGAGCCCTACGAGGAGCTGGCGATCGACGTGCCCGAGGACTACCTGGGCGCGGTGATCGAGAAGCTCGGACCGCGCCGTGGCGAGATGATCGAAATGAAGAATCCGGGGCAGGGTCTCGTGCGGGTGCTGTATCGCATTCCGGCGCGTGGACTGTTCGGCTATCGCAGCGAGTTTCTCACCGACACGCGCGGCACGGGAATCATGCACCATCGATTCCTGGAGTACGGGGCGTGGGCGGGACAGCTCGCGACGCGGTCACGCGGCACGCTCGTGTCGATGGAGAACGGATCGATCATCGCATTCGCACTGGCGGCGCTGCAGGAGCGATCGACGCTGTTCGTGTCGCCCGGCGAGGCGGTGTATGAGGGGATGATCGTGGGGGAGAACTCGCGTCCGGGGGACATGGATGTGAATCCGACGAAGGAGAAGAAGCTGTCGAACATGCGGACGACGGGCACCGACGAGAATATCCGGCTGGAGCCTCCGCGGGAGTTGACGCTGGAAGGCGCGCTTGAGTATATCGAAGACGATGAGCTCATCGAGATCACGCCGCTGTCCATTCGGTTGCGGAAGCGACTCCTGAGCCAGAGTGATCGCAAGAAGACATCGCGTGAGGCGAAGCGCGAGCGGGCGGGGACGTAGCGTCCGTCGTGCGAGGTTGGCCCCCAACGATTTATCGGAGCGCATTCCAATGCCGGACCTGTTCGAGATCCCCGACGCGATGACGCTGCTGGCGGCGCGGGTCGATTCGTTTTCGCTTGCCGCTGGCGATGACGACACGCTCGAGGACGCTCTCGACGACGAGGATGATCTCGACGACGAGGATGACGACGAGCTCGAGCTCGATGATGAGGATGACGACGACGACGACCTCGACGATGATGAGGACGACGACGATGACGATGATGACGACGACCTCGATGATGAGGATGACGAGGACGACGAGTTGGACGAGCTGGACGATGAGTATGACGGGGACGATGACGATGAGAACGATCGTCCGGGGCGTCCGGCAGACGAGTAGGTCGCGGGGCGGGGCGGGGCGATGATTTCTGTGTGATCGCCCCTTGAACTTGGGTCTCCGGCCGCTACATTACGCATTCCCCT
>JBBSVF010000135.1:0-8126 GCA_038233745.1 Gemmatimonadales bacterium | reverse complement strand
GGCCAGCTACCTCGTGGAACCCACCGACGAATGGCGCAGCGAGGGCCGCGGGCGGCCCGCCCAGCTCTTCCGCTATGCCCCGAAGAAACGCCGGGGCCTGCGCCGGGGCGTGCGGTTCGACCTCTTCGACGCACGCTAGCGAACTCGGCAGTTCGCACACATCCCTTGTCACCCTGAGCGCAGCTAAGGCTCGGTAGTGGTGCAGGCCTTCACTACGCTCAGGGCAATATTCGGGTTACTGCTTGCATTGGCACATTAGTAGCAATATGTTATTTACGTCCAAACCAGGGTTGCCGATGCTCGATTACCTGGACGGCCTCTGCGCAGCGCTCCTGGCGCGCAATGGCACCGAGATTCGCCGGCTGCTGCGACACCCTCTCGCCCGAGCGTTGCCTCGTCGTGTGCGCGAGGAGGGCTACGCCATTGCGCGCGCCAATCCCGACAGCCTGCGCGCGCCGGTCCAGACCCTGCATTTCTACCATCAGACCCTGCATCTGCTGGGCGCGCGAACCGGCGCCGATCGGGCGGCGGCGCCGGCGACAGAGTCGCCGGACACGCGGCAGATCGAGATGCCGCTGCGGCACGCCTCGAACGGCTGACGTCAGTCGGCCCGGGGTACCATGCCCTGGACTCGCATCACGCGTCTGGCGATCGCCGCATTGTCGCGCGCGATGCGCAGCAGTTCCGCCACCACGACAGCTGGGTCGTCGCCCTCGACTTCTTCCACCACAACGGGACGCTGATCCGCGAGTTGCGGCATCGCGCCTGCCGGATCAATGATCACACGTCCGCGCAGTTGGTCAGCGAACCGTCCATTCGATGGGTTGACCAGCAGCTCCACTCGCACGCTTCCGCCGCCGGGCATGGGTCGCGCATACAGTGGCTCCGGCGTCCGCGTCGCCATCAGGTCCCCCGGGCGCTGTACCGTGTCGTGATGATCCATGTCGTTCTCCCTGGTGCGTGAGTCGTCGGCGGCGCGGTGGACGCGCGGGCAGATCCGTCTACGGGTCCAGCGCCTCACTCAGCGCGTCGATGGCGCGCCGAACCACCGGGCCACTGTTCTTCTCGCGCATGGCGCGCTCCCACAGGTCACCCTTCTCGGCCGCCCGTTTGGGCAGGTTCTTCATCGTGTAGCGCTCCGTGCGCAACCGCGCCGTGAGTTCGGAACGTGCAATGGGCGCGGACGCGGTTGCGAGCGCCGTGGCGCGAAGGCTGTACGCGGTGGCCATGCTCTTTCCCCGCGCGTTCTGCAGGGCGTCCACGTAGATGGTGCCGCGCGGCCGAGCGCGAATGGTCCGCTCCACGGTGGCGAGTTCAGGATGCTGGGTCGCGACAGTCTGCGAGATGCGCATCGCGAGTGACTGACTGGTGTCGTACGACGTACGTGGCGGCAGCGGGATCACGAGATGTATCCCGCTGGAGCCGGAGGTCTTGATACCGGCGGCAAGCCCGCACGCATCCATCACCCGAAGCAGTTCCCGCGCCAGCCGGGTGACATCGGTGAAGGGAACGTCATCCCCCGGATCGAGATCGATGAGACAGCGATCTGCCGAATCGATGGTGGCAACGCGCGACATCCAGGTATGCACTTCCACCGCTCCCAACTGCACGCAATAGAGCTGTGTGAGCAGGTCGCCACCCACGAGACGTGCGCTGCGTCCCTCGGCCTCCGAGTCGACAAGCTCCGTGCGTACCCCCGCCGGAAGATGATCGCCCGCGTTCTGCTGAAAGAACATCGGCCCCGCTACTCCGGCGGGGTAGCGCTTCAGCACGAGCGCGCGATCCTTCACGGCTGGCGCAAGGAATGGCCAGATGCTCGTGTAATAGCGCATCACTGCGCCTTTGGTGGCCCCGGTGTCCGGATACATCTCCTTCGCGAGGCTGGTCACGTTCAGCACGCCGTCGCTGCCAAGATCGATCTGGCCGTCCCCTGCTCCCTTTTCCAGACGGAGCAGCTCGCTGGCGACCTGGGCGAGTGTCGCGCGTTTCATCGTTTCAACTCTCCGGTGCGCCAGCGCTGGGCACTCACTCCTTCCAGCGTCACGTCGCGCGCCGCCTTGTCATCGCGCACACCCAGCACGATCGGCTGGCGAAGCAGGCCGTCAGCCGTCCATTCCGCGAACTTCACCTCCACGATCAGCCGCGGAGACACCCAGTGTACGGGCTCCGTGGCGCGGGGCACGGTGGCGAAGGGCGATGTCGCGCGAGGCAGCTGGTCGAGAATGGCGCGGAGGTCGCGCAACTGTCCGTGTGTCAGTCCCCCGCCGGCGCGCCCCACATACTGCAGCTTCCCCGCGGCATCGTGCGCACCGAGCAGCAGTGCGCCCAGGTATGGACGGCTCCGCCGAGGATCGGTAAAGCCGCCGACCACGAACTCGGCGCGAAACTGGAGTTTGAGCTTGATCCAGTCCCGCGACCTCGCGCCCGGTTGGTATGGCGCAGACGTGCGCTTCGCGATCACCCCCTCCCATCCAGCTCGTCGTGCACGGGTCATCATGCTGGCACCCTGTCGGCTGGTGTCGCCCAGCGACAGCGCGTCCGAGGGAGCGATTGCCGCGAACAGTGCCTCGAGATGCTCGCGCCGCGCAGTCCACGGCTTCGTCAGCCACGACACCCTGCCCGTTCGCAGCACGTCGAAGATGGTGAATTGCGCTGGCGCAGCGTCCACCAGTCGCAGGATCTCCGCGGATTCGCCCACATGCATTCGCGCCTGGAGTTGCTGGAACCCGCTCGTCGCCGCGGATCGTGTGCGCGTTCGCGGTCGGGCGACGATTTCGCCATCCAGCACCAGGGAGCCGCCGGCCTGTGTTGCCGCAGTTCGCAGCGCGCTGGCGATCTCGGGGAACTGGCGCGCCTTGTCGTTTCCATTGCGGGTCAACAGCCTCGCACTGCGCGATGACGTCTCCGCCACCACACGCATGCCGTCGTATTTGGGCTCGAAGGTCCAGTCTCCGCCCGTGGGCATGTCATGGCCCAGGGTGGCGTACATGGGCTCAATGGCACCACTGCGTGCTGTCGTCACGCCAGCCACGCGGGCAAAAGCAGTGCCCTTGCCCCCGACGTACGAACGCCTCGGCGGGAGCCGAGGCGTTCGTTGTGGCGAGAGAAGTATCCCATCGCGACTGAAGGTCAGCCGGCCTTGGTGACGTCAGCTGCCTGCGGTCCCTTCTGCCCCTGCACGACTTCGAACTCCACCTTGTCACCCTCGGCCAGCGACTTGAAGCCGTCGCCCCCGATCGCGCTGAAGTGCACGAAGACGTCGGGACCCCCATCACGCGAAATGAAGCCGAACCCCTTCGCGTCGTTGAACCACTTGACCGTGCCATTGATACGAGACATGAACCGTACCTCTTTCCAGAGCGTGGTGCCTGATCGAGCGGGTTGGCGTGGCCCTGTCGCTGCGAGCCCTGCCTCCAACGCGATCCCTGTGATGCCTCGTAGTGTCGAGTGGGTCGGCACCCGCGGCGGGACATGCAGGCCAAAATGGCAAGTTCTGTGCACGTGCACACGCGAATGCCGCAACTGTAGGCAGTGCAACGTTTTAGCAAGTGAACAAAGAAATACGGTGCCACGGCAAATGGATAAAACGAGACACGGGACCATTTCTGGCCCCGTGCTGTCACTGCTCAGTCGCGCGAACCCGTATGTTCAGGCAGCTCCCGCGATGTATCGTGCAACTCGGCCACACTCCCTGCACTGGAGCGTGACATGCGACCTTGGCGGAGGCGGAAAATCGTCGGGTGACCGTTCGATCTGGCCGGAGCAGGACGGGCAGCTCAGCGGCGAGCCGTTCCTGTCATTGGCGATCAGATGGAGCGCTTGCACTGGGTTGTACGTAGCCGGGCGCGGTTTGCGCATGGGCCCTCCAGAATGTTTTTCGCACCGAACCCGGGTGACATGGCGCCGGGCCGCCCTGAACAATAGTAACCTTTTAGTGGCCTAAAGCACAGTGGGGCATCGTGTTGCGAACTGAATTCCGACTTGCGGCAACAGTGCTGCTCGCCGCGGTCTCGGCCTGCGGACCGCGCGCGCATATTCCGCAGCGTCCCGCTGCGGTGCCTTTCGCGCTGGCCGAGAGTGATTCGCTCGCCAGGCTGGCACGAGCACTTGCACCGGTGTTGTACCTGCAGCGTGACGAATCGTTCCCCCTCAGCCGTGCGGTGGCGGTCGTGCATCCCACGCGCCCTATCATCGCGTATCACCTGCTCTGGCGCGACGATGTGCACGGCTCGTGGGTGCCGTTCACTGTGCCCACGGACGAGGAAATCGTGTGGGTGGGTTACGGTGCCGATGGTGCGGCCACCGAGCTGTGGACCTTCTGGCATGGCAAGATCCTCCACACAGGATGGCGCGACCGAGGCCATCCTGCGATCGATGTGCAGTGGGGCAAGCATGGCTCGCTGCCGCGCGGCATCATCGAGAGCGACCTCCCGCGCCTGCGGACGCTGAACTTCTTCTACGCGCTGCACTTCATCGGCCTGGGGGACATCCTGCTGGGGCGACTGACGCGTCCCGGCCCGCTCGGCTTCTTCCACTCCTACGCCCGCTACCGCGATTTCTCCACGCCGCTCGTGCTCGCCGATTCCCTTGACGCCGTTGTGCGGACGAGTGCTCCGCACGATGCGCTCGAGGCGGTGTTCGGCAGGCCCTACTCCAACAAGATCGAGTGGCCCGAGGAAGCTGTGCGCCCTCCCAGGCCCTAAGGTTCGCCGTCGTTCCACAGCTCGCCGGGGCGACGCCAGATCTTCCGCCCCACGCGCCACGGCTTCTTCTCCGACACCTCCTTGCCCTCGGCGAAGTGCTCCGTCTCCTCGAGCGACTCCATCATGTCGTTCGACTTGGCACTCGCTTCATCGGCCCAGTGGACGATCTCGGCCTCGGTAGTCATCGGCTGGACCGGACTGCCGAATGCACCGGTGCCATGGTGCGACAGGATCATGTGCTGGATCTCGAGCAACTGCCCCGGCGTGCACACCGTGCGTTCGCTGGCGGCAACCAGGCGGCGTTCGAGCATGAGCGCGCCGAGGACCACATGCCCGAGCAGCTGACCGCAGGTCGTGTAGTCGAATGAGACGCCATCGATGCAATACGCTTCCACCTTGCCGACGTCGTGCAGCAGGGCTCCCACGACCACCAGGTCGACATTCGCGCGCATGGTCTTGGCGGTCTGCCTGGCGATGGAGGTGACCTCGAAGACGTGCAGCAGCAGGCCGCCGAGCCGTGCGTGATGGCCGCGGACGGCTCCCGGCGTTCGCTCCAGCCGTGACCGGAACTCATCATCGCCGTAGAACAGGTCCACCACGCGCCGGAGCGCCGGCGTGGCAATGTCGTTTCGCTGCCGGTCGATCCAGTGCCAGATCTGCTCGGTGTCCTGCGCGATCCGGGGAAGAAAGGCCTGGAGGTCCACCTGCTCATGGGAGAGCACGCGCAGGGGTCCGCTGAGCTGGATCTGTCGCTTGCCCGTCTTCGCGTAAACGCTCACCTGACCGATGGCCTGCACCACGCGGCCGCGCTCCGCGCCCTCGGCCCAGTCCCGCTGATTGGCCCAGATGGGTGCGACATCGATCTGCCCGGTGGCATTCCCGAGCTTCAGGACGACGAACGGATCGCCGTTCCCCTGGGTCTTGTCCTGACGTTCCACCACGAGCAGCTCGTGCTGGATCCGTTCGCCAATCGCGATTTGCGGGAGGTTGAGCGCGGTCATGCGTGAATGGTGCGGGGTCGGGCGAGCGAGGGCAAGCGCCGGCGTCGTGCACGGTGACTTGACACTGGGCGTAGACAAGACGCACGTGGTGTCGTACTGTGTGCCCTGACTGCGCACGGCACTTCGTGTTCCGGATCTTGCGCAGAGCGATTCACCATTCGCGTAGTACCGACGGCCACACATCGGCAGAGGAGAACATCGATGGCAGCAAAGGCGAAGAAGGCACGCGGCACAAAGCGCAGTGCGAGCAAGAAGTCGGCGGTTCGTCGTAGCGGCCCGGCGAAGCGCGCTGGCGCAGCGCGGCGCGGCCCCGCGAAGAAGAGCGCTGCCTCGAAGCGTCCTGCGAAGAAGGCGGCGAAGAAGTCCGCCGTTCGCAAGAGCGCAGTGCGCAAGTCCGCGGCGAAGAAGTCCACCGCCCGGAAGAGCGCGGCGAAGCGCGGTCCGGCCCGGAAGTCCACGGCCCGGAAGAGCACTGCAAAGCGCTCGTCGACGGCGCGCGGTCCCATGAAGAAGAGCACCGCACGAAAGAGCAGCGCCCGCAAGGCTGCTCCTCGGAAGAGCGCCACGAAGTCCGCCGCCAAGCGTTCGACGGTCAAGCGCTCGGCGCCCCGGCGTCGCTCCTCGCCGTCGACCGTGACGCGCGTGAAGCGCGTCACGTCCGGCGTGGTGGAGCAGGCGCAGTCCGCCATCAGTTCCGGTGTGGATTCGCTGAAGGAACTTGGCGAGAACATCGTGGATCGCGTCACGGGCTGATCCGCCCCCTCGAGCGTCAGCCGGCGATGTTGTCCGGCTGACGCTCGAGAAAGGCGCGGACCAGCCGCGCCACCTCATCGCGGCAGTAGTCCACGGTGATCACATGCCCACAGCCACGCACCCAGTGCTCTTCCAAGGGGGCGCGGATCTGCGCGAGGGCTTCGCGCGCGAGCGCGGGCGGAATTCGGTTGTCCTCCTCGGAGTTCACCACGAGCATCGGCTGACGCACCGCGCCGAGTGCCGCCCAGCCGCGGTCTGCCGTGCGGAGCAGCGCTCGCAGCGCACCGGGGGAGAAGGTCCCGTACGCGTGGCCCTCTGCCGCCGCGCGTGGATTGTGCACCGACGTCTCGCCCCGTCCCGCGAGGTACGCTGTTCCGAGGCCCCATGCGCGTCCCAGCCGGCCTGTCCAGCGCACGAGCCACGGGGGGGTGAGATACGGCGCGAGCAGCACCACCACACGCACTCCCGGCGCTTCCGTCGCCAGCTGACAGGCGAGCGCCCCGCCCATCGACAGACCCACAAGGCCTACCCATGGCGACTCGGCAACGAGCGCAGAGAGCGCCGCGCGCGCGGCCTCGAGGTAGTCGTCAGCCGAAGTGACAGCGAAGTCTGCTGGCGACGTGCCGTGGCCCGGAAGCAGTGGCGCACTTACCGTATAGCCGCCGGCTTGCAGCTGCTGGGCGAGGTAGCGTAGCGACTGCGGCGTGTCGCCGGAGCCGTGGAGAAGGAGCAGGGCACGTGTGCCACGTCCCTCCAGCCGAAATCCGTGGGCGCCGTGGGCGATGCCGTCTGGTCCCACACGGTGCTCCACGCGGTATGCCTCGTTCACTGTACGGGCGCGCCGCGCGCGCAACGCCACATGCCCCACTGCCAGCGCCGCCAGTAACAGTGGAAGCACCGCTAGTACCGTCGCATGGCGGGGTCCACATCGAGAGCCCATCGCTCGATCCCGCCAACGAGATTCGCGACCGTCGGGAAGCCGTGGTCGCGCATCCAGCGAGCGGCGGCATCGCTGCGCATTCCGTGGTGGCAGTAAACCACGTACGACCGCGACCGATCGAGCGATCCCGCCGCCGAGGGAAGCGAGTTGAGCGGAATGAGCCGGGCGTCCTCGATGCGGGCGATGGCCCACTCGTAGGGCTCTCGCACATCCAGGATGGCGATTTCCTCACCGCCCGCGAGTCGCTCGCGCAGGGCGAGCGGCTCGATCTCGTCACCCCGCGGCCCCTGCGCGACGTTCGGTGCTGTGGTGAGCGTGTCGATGGGCACACCGCAGAACGCGTCGTAGTCCACGAGTGTGGGTGATGCGCCAGCGCCACAGGCCACGCACTCGGGATCGCGTGCGAGCTCGATGGTGCGAAAACGCATGCGGAGGGCGTCCACCAGCAGGAGTCTTCCGCTGAGCGTGTCGCCCACGCCGGCAATGAGCTTGATCGTCTCCGTTGCCTGGATCACTCCCACGATCCCCGGGAGCACACCGAACACTCCGCCTTCCGCGCAGTTGGGGACAAGGCCGGGAGGAGGCGGGTCGCGAAACAGGCAGCGATAGCAAGGGCCGTCGCCGCCGAAGACGGACGCCTGTCCGTCGAACCGGATGACGCTCCCATACACGTTCGGGATGCCTGCGATGATGCAGGCGTCGTTCACGAGGTACCGCGTCTCGAAGTTG
>JBBSVF010000134.1:0-8173 GCA_038233745.1 Gemmatimonadales bacterium | reverse complement strand
TCGTACGCCTTGCCCGACACACTGGCGCGCACCCCCACGCACGCACCGCGCGACACGATCAGGTCGAGCACCCGCGTACGCTCGAGCACCCGGATCTTTTTGCTCGCACGCACTCGCGAAATCAGCGTGCGGGCCACCTCTGCGCCGGTCTGATCGCCGTGCGCATGCACGATGCGGTTGGTGGAGTGCGCCGCCTCCCGCCCCAGCAGCAGCTCGCCCTTGGGATCCAGGTCGAACTCCGCGCCCGCCGTCTGCAGCTCACGCACCCGCGCGGGTCCCTCCTCCACGAGCACCTGGACCGCCGCCGCGTCGCAGAGTGCGGCGCCCGCCGCGAGGGTATCCCGCCGGTGCAACTTCGGGGAGTCCCCGGCGCCGAGCGCAGCCGCGATTCCACCCTGCGCATAAGCGGTGGCGCTGTCGAAGAGCGACCGCTTGGTGAGCAGGAGGACCTCGCCGTGCTGCGACGCACGCCATGCGGTATGCAGGCCGGCCACACCGCTGCCGACCACCAGGAATCGGGTCTTGAGACGTTCGGGCATCCTGAATACTACTGCTGCGGCGTCGCCTGAGCGCTGGTGCCGCGCCGGCTGGCGTCGCGCACTTCTTGCGAGCGTGATCCGTTCTCTCCATCTCATCTCCCACCACCGGCATCTCCCATGGCCCACATCGCGTATCTCGGCACTGGCCTCCTGGGCAGTGCATTCATCGAAGCAGCGCTCGGACGTGGTGAATCCGTGAACGTCTGGAACCGTACGGCCTCCAAGGCCGACGCACTCGTGCGCTTCGGCGCCACCGTGGCAGCGTCACCGAAGGCCGCCGTGAGAGGCGCCGAGCGTGTGCATCTGGTGCTGCGCGACGACGACGTTGTGGACGAGGTTGTGGCCGCCCTGCGCCCAGGCCTCGCGGCAGATGCGGTGATCGTGGATCACTCGACCACGCAGCCGGCACTCACCGCAGCGCGCGCCGCGCGCCTCGCCGCCGACGGAGTGAACTACCTGCATTGTCCCGTGTTCATCGGCCCCGCGGCGGCGCGAAAGGCGCAGGGTACGATCCTGGTGTCGGGCCCGCGAGCGCTGTACGAGCGCGTGCGTGACGGACTCGCCCAGCAGGCGGCGCGAGTGGACTACCTTGGCGACCGTCCCGATCTCGCGGCGGTGTACAAGCTGTGCGGCAATGCATTCATCATCGGCATCGTCGGCGTGACCGCAGACATGCTCAGTGTGGCCGCAGGAGGTGGTGTGTCACTCGAAGACGCACTCGCGATCACCGAACTGTTCGACCTGCGCGCAGTCGTCGACGGGCGCGGAAAGGCCGTGATCGCGCGCGACTACACGCCGATGTTCGAACTGTCCATGGCGCGGAAGGACGTGCGTCTCATGCTGGAGACGGCCGGTGATCGTCGTACTGGTGCCCTCACGGGCATGGCCCAGCTCATGGATGCACTCATCGCCGAGGGGCATGGCGACGAGGATCTGGCGGCGATCGGGCGCGAGGCTGTCAGGTGAACTGACGGCCTGCTGGCCGCCGCGACGCACCGCGCCGCGCCACTGATCCGCGCCTTGCCGCGCCGGTGGCGAGCGACGACCTTTCCCCCCGGTCTGCCCACCGCCCTGTCGCCCCCTCCGCCGCAGATGCGCAAGCTTCTCATCCTCGTGGCCACGTTGTTCGTCGTCCACGTGGCCCTCCTGTTCGTTCATCCGTCCGGCGCCGCCGAACCGCCTGTCGGCGATGCGGTTGACGTGGGCATCGTGTTCGACCTGGGCGGCCGCGGCGATAAGTCCTTCAATGACGGTGCGTACCTGGGCGCTGAACGCGCTGCGCGTGATATGGGCGCACGCGTGCGATTCGTGGAGCCCGGCGAGAGTTCCGACCGCGAAGCAGGACTGCGGCTGTTGGCCGCCGAGGGAATGGATCTGGTGATCGGTGTGGGCTTCATCTTCACCGACGACCTCACGCAGCTCGCGAAGGAATATCCCGGAGTGAAGTTCGCGGGCGTGGATTATTCCGTGGCCATCGACAAGGACGGAAAGGTGATCCCTCCTCCGAGCAATCTGGCCGCGCTCAAGTTCCGGGAGGAGCAGGGTTCGTTTCTGGTGGGTGCGCTCGCGGCACTCGTGGGCAAGTCCAACAAGGTGGGCTTCGTGGGCGGAATGAACTTTCCGCTCATCCACAAGTTCGAGGCGGGCTACATCGCCGGCGTGAAGGCTGTGTGCCCGCGCTGCGAAGTCATCTCGCAGTATGCTGGCGTCACGCCGGAGGCGTTCCGCAATCCCGGCAAGGGCAAGGAACTCGCACTCAGCCAGTATCAACAGGGCGTGAACGTGATCTTCCACGCCTCGGGCTCCACCGGGCTCGGCGTGTTCGAAGCTGCGCGTCAGACTGGCAAGCTGGCGATCGGCGTGGATGCGGATCAGTTCAACGAGGCGCCGGGCTTCGTCCTCACCAGCATGGTGAAAGGTGTGGACAACGCGGTGTACGACGCGATTCGCCGCGTGAAGGAGCAGCGCTTTCAGGGGGGCATCTATCAGTACGGGCTCGCCGAGGATGGCGTGGGCTACGTGTATGATCGCAATAACGAGCGGCTTATTCCGCCGCCGGTTCGCGCGCGGCTCGAACAACTCAAGCAGGATATCATCCAGGGCCGGATCGTCGTTCCCAGCACCCGCCAATGACCACGACACCAGCCATTGAGCTCACCGGCATCGACAAGGCATTCGGTGCTGTGCAGGCAAATCGCGGCGCCTCGCTCGAGGTCGTGTCCGGCGAAATTCACGCGCTCGTGGGAGAGAACGGCGCCGGCAAGTCCACACTGATGCGCGTGCTCGCGGGGATGTACGCCCCGGACGCCGGCACCATGCTCGTGAACGGGCGCGACGTCACCGGCTGGAGCACAGCGCAGTCCATTGCCGGTGGTGTGGGGATGGTGCATCAGCACTTCATGCTCGTGCCCACGCTCACCGTGGCGGAGAACGTGGTGCTGGGCTCGGAAATCACGAACGGGCTCTCGCTGGATCGCGCGGCGGCCGAACGCGCGGTGCGTGAACTCAGCGAGCGCACCGGGCTGCACGTGCCGCCGGCTGCGCTGGTGTCGCACCTGTCGGTGGGAGAGGCGCAGCGCGTGGAGATCCTCAAGACCCTCTACCGCGGCGCGCGCATCCTCATCCTGGACGAACCCACGGCGGTGTTGTCGCCGCCGGAAGTGACCGAGCTGTGGAATGTGCTCCGCACCCTGCGCGCTGATGGCGGGACCGTGGTGCTCATCACGCACAAGCTGGACGAGGTGATCGATGTGTCCGACTCGATCACGGTGATGCGTCAGGGATCCACGGTGGAGCGGATGAGCAGCCGCGGCGTGACGCCGCAGGCCATCGCCCGGGCGATGGTGGGGCGGGACGTGGCGCTCGCCCTCGATGCGGAGTACGTCCCCACCTCGAGCGCCGATCCGTCTGCGTCGCCCATCCTGCGCGTGCAGGATCTCACGGTGCTCGACGCACGCGGCGCGGTGGCCGTCCAGGACGTGAGTTTCGACATCGCGCCGGGGGAAATCCTCGGCATCGCCGGTGTCGAGGGGAATGGGCAGACGGAGCTGGTGGAAGCGCTCGCGGGGCTGCGTGCCGCGCGCGGAAGCGCGATGCTCGATGGACGCGATCTTCTCTCATTAGACGTGCGCCGCCGTGGCGATGCAGGACTCTCGCACATTCCCGAAGATCGTCACGAGCGCGGGCTCCTGCTGGAGTACAGCGTGGCCGAGAATCTCATCCTGGGGCAGCAACATCGCTTCACCAGGGGCGTCTCGATGGATCGGGAGGCGATCCAGCGCAATGCGCGCGCGCTGATCCAGCGCTACGACATCCGCCCCGCTGACGCTGCACTGCAGGCGCGCGCGCTGTCCGGCGGCAACCAGCAGAAGATCGTGATTGCGAGAGAGATGAGCCGCGACTTCAAGGTGCTCCTCGCCGCGCAGCCCACCCGCGGTGTGGATGTGGGCGCGATCGAGTTCATTCATTCGCGGTTGCGCGAGGCGCGCGACGCCGGCGCGGGAATCCTGCTGGTCTCCGCTGATCTCGCGGAAGTGCTGGCGCTCGCCGACCGGATTGCCGTGATGTACGGAGGGCGTTTCGTGGCGGTGATGTCGCGCGCCGACGCCACGCCGGCGGTGCTGGGTGGCTTCATGACCGGCGCGGAGCGTGCAGCATGAGCATGGAGCGTTCTCTGTCCACGCTGCCCACCGATCCGCCCACGCCGCGGACGCCACCCTCCGCGCGTCCGCTATTGCCGAGTCGCGCGACACTCGAGGAGGCGATCCTGCCCCCGCTCGTGGCGCTGATGCTTGCGGCCGTCGTGGGCGACCTGCTCATCCTTTCGTTCGGCCAGAGCCCGAGCGCCGTCTTCCACCTGCTGCTGGAGGGGACGTGGGGCAATGCGTACGGCTTCGGACAGGTGCTGTACAAGGCCACAACCCTCGTGTTTACCGGGCTCGCGGTAGGACTGGGCCTGCGTGCGGGGCTCTTCAACATCGGTGCAGAGTCGCAGCTCGCCGCTGGCGGGTTCACCGCCGCGATGGTGGGCATTCTATTGCCCGCAGGTATTCCGGCCCTGCTCTGCCTGCCCATCTACCTGATCGCCGCCGCGCTCGGCGGTGGCGTGGTGGGCGCGGTACCCGGTGTGCTCAAGGCGCGCTTCGGCGCGCATGAAGTGATCGTCACCATCATGCTGAACTTCGTGGTGCTGGCGCTGCTCAACTATCTCACGAGCGAGAAGTTCCACGTCCCCGATACGCTGCATACGGCGGAGCTGAAGAGTGGTGCGTTGCCGCGGCTTGGCGACATGTTCGCGGCGTACCATGGCTCGGCGGCGAATGTCACCATTCTGCTGGCGCTGCTCGCCGCGTTCGCGCTGGGCTGGTATCTGTTCCGTACGCGCCGAGGGTTCGAACTGCGCGCGGTGGGATTGCAGCCTGGCGCGGCAGAGTATGCTGGCGTCGACGTGGGCGGCGTTACCTGGCGTGCACTCACCATCTCGGGCGCACTCGCAGGGCTCGGTGGCCTGAACTTCGTGCTGGGCTACAAGCACTACTACGAAGAAGGATTCGCCACCGGCGCCGGCTTCCTCGGCATTGCCGTCGCCCTTGTGGGACGCAGTCATCCCGTGGGCATCGTGCTTGCCGCGCTGTTGTTCGCCACGCTGTCGCAGGGCGGGCTGGCGGTGAATGCCCTGGTGCCCAAGCAAATGGTGGATGTGCTGCAGGCAGTGGTGATTCTCGCGGTGTCCACGTCCGTGCCCGAAGTACGTCGCCTGCTGCGCAGCGTGCGCCGGAGCGCTGATCGATGAGCCTGACTGCCTTTCTCGCGCAGACGCTGCGCATCGCGATTCCGTATCTGCTCGCTGCGGCGGGCGGCGTCATGAGTGAACGCGCCGGTCTGATTGGCCTCACGCTCGAGGGCTACATGCTCGGCGGCGCCTTCTGCGCTGCGGTGGGCAGTTATGCCGCCGGTGCGCCGTGGGTGGGCGTGGTGGCGGCGGTGGTCGGAGGTGCAGCGCTTGCGATGCTCTACGCGACGAGTGCCATCCGCTTTCGCGCCGATCAGGTGGTGGTGGGTATCGCCATCAACCTGCTCGCCATCGGACTCACGCGGTTCTTCCTGCGGCTCTTCTTCGATAGCAGTTCAAACTCGCCGCGCGTCCCGGGCTTCACGGTGCGTGGCAGCGGCACCGGATTCATTGCGTTGCTTCAGAACCCGCTCGTGTGGATCGGCGTGCTGGTGATGCCGCTCATCGCGTGGCTGCTCTATCGCACACCCTTCGGACTGCGCGTACGCGCCGTGGGTGAGCATCCGGGCGCCGCGGCATCGGTTGGTGTCTCGGTGGCGAAAGTGCGGTACCTTGCCGTGGCGTTGAGCGGCATGCTGGCAGGGCTTGGCGGCGCTTACCTCGCGCTCGATCAGCATCAGTTCACGGATGGCATGACCGCGGGCCGCGGGTTCATTGCCCTGGCGGCCACGATCTTCGGGCGGTGGGATCCAAAGCGTGCAGCGCTGGCCTGCCTGCTCTTTGCGGCGGCCGAGACGCTGCAGATTCGTCTGCAGGGAAGCGACGCGATTCCGTCGCAGTTCGTGGAGATGATTCCATACGTTCTCACCATCGTGGCGTTGGCAGGCGTCGTGGGACGCGCGATCCCCCCGGCGGCTCTCGGAAGGACACCGTCGGCATGAGATGATGGGAGGCACCAGACAGCGGCATCGCAGCAGCAAGCTGTGGGTGCTGATGATCACGGCCTTCATCGACATGGTGGGGGTGCTGATGGTCATCCCCCTCCTGCCCTTCTACGCCAAGTCGCTGGGCACCACGGCGTTCGTGATCGGCATGCTGGTGAGTGCGTTCAGTGTGGCGCAACTCTTCACGGCGCCTCTGTGGGGCCGGCTATCCGACAACTACGGTCGACGCCCGGCACTGCTCGTGGGCCTCACGGCCTCCGCGATCGCGTACGTGATCTTCGGTTACGCGCTCGACCTCCCGCATCCGCTGTTCTTTCTCTTCCTGTCCCGCCTGGTGCAGGGCGCGGGTGGTGGCACGGTGAGTGTAGTGCAGGCGTACGTGGCCGACAGCACACCGCCCGAGGATCGCGCGAAGGCGCTGGGCTGGCTGAGTGCGGTGACGAATGCGGGCGTCGTGATCGGCCCGGTGCTCGGCCTGCTCGCACACAAGCTGGGACCGCAGGGCCCGGGGTTCTTCGCTGCGGCGCTCTGTGTGCTGAACATCGGCTTCGCCTGGCAGTTCCTCACCGAGTCGCGCGACATGGTCGAGGCGAAGGAATCGAAGTCGGAGTCCGCGGTGCGCGTGCGCACGCGAGACGCGGTGCTGCATGTGATCACGCACTCTGCAGAACCGGCGTCACGGCTCATCTGGATCTACGCGCTGGCAATGGGTGCATTCCAGGGTGTGACGGCGATGCTCGCGCTCTACCTGGCCAAGCGGTTCGACGTCACCGAGAACACGATCGGCTATTTCTACACGTATATCGGATTGATCAGCGTGCTCACGCGCGCGTTGGTGCTGGGCAGAATGCTGGACCGGTTCGGCGAAGCGCGGCTGAGCCGCATCGGGTCCACGATGCTGGCCACGGGCATCGCCGCGCTGGCGTTCATCCATCCGCTGGGAAATCCGGCGGCGGTGTCCCAGTGGCTCGGAGGAGGGCTGCCGGTGCAGGCGGTGGCGCTGATCCCCTTCCTCCCGCTCGCGCTGGCGATCGCACTCATCCCGCTCGGCACAGCATTCACCTTCCCCTGCGTGACCGCGCTGCTCTCGCACGTGATCTCGAGCCGCGAGCGTGGACTCTACATGGGAGTACAGCAGACCTTCGGAGGATCGGCGCGCGTGATCTTTCCGGTGGTATTCGGCTTTCTGTTTGATCGGTACCTGCCGCTGCCCTTCCTGCTGTCCGCCGCGTTCGTGGTGCTGACGATCTACCTTGGGTTGGGGATGGAATCGTACGCAAGGCCAGTACGGAGTACTTAGTACCGAGTACCGAGTACCGAGTACTTCCTTCAGACTTGAAGTACCTGGTACCTGGTACGAGACGTTGTTCAGGGTTCGGGGGAGCCGTAGATCCTTCTGCCTCTCCCTCGTACTCAGTACCGAGTACGAGTACGGAGTACGGAGTACATGTCCCGCCCCGAGAAGTCCTCGAAGGCAGATCCTCGGAGCCAGCTCACAAGTCTCGGTGCCTGGTACCAAGTACTCGAGTCTGATGTGATGCCGGGGTGAAGTACTCGTACTCGATACCTCCGGGCGGGTGCCTCCGTCCCGGGCCGATGTTCCTCCGAGCGTGCATGACCAGCCCGTGGAAGGCAACTTTCTGACACCGGCACGGTGCGGGCATCGTGCCCCACGCATCACCGGCAGCGCTCTGGAGGACCAGGAGCTGCCGCACGGCGTCGGATCGAGTCGGCGGCAGTACCGAGTACCGAGTACCGAGTACCGAGTACCGAGTACCGAGTACTTCCTTCAGACTTGAAGTATCTGGTACCTGGTACGAGACGTTGCTCGGAGTCCGGGGGAGCCGTAGATCCTTCTGGCTCACCCTCGTACTCAGTACTGAGTACAAGTACCGAGTACAAGTACCGAGTACGAGCCTCCCGCGAAGTCCTCGAAGACAGATCCCCGGAGCCAGCCC
>JBBSVF010000133.1:0-8326 GCA_038233745.1 Gemmatimonadales bacterium | reverse complement strand
GCGCGTGCGCCACAAATGGCCACTCGCAACCGCGCGGGTGATGGCGTCGCGAGGTCCACGCGCATGGCGCGGCGGTCGGCGACCTCCACCTGCCGCAGGGGCGCGTCGAGGCCGATCGAGTCAAGAACCGGATGATAGAAACCGAGCGTGTACCGGCCGTCAGGGATGTCGTCGAGCATGAACCGACCGTTCGCGTCGGACAGCGCGGTGGTCGCGAAGCGCCCCGCGCCAGTCCCCTCGGCGACAATCTGAACGGTGGCACCAGAGAGCACCGCTCGCGCCAGGCTGTCGGTAACGACGCCGGTGATTCGCGCGCCGGGCGCACGCGTCGAGGAATCGGTGGACTGCGCCCCACTGGAAGCGGCGAGCGTTGCGAGCAGCAGCAGGGCGGCGAATCTCATGGCCACGACTCCAGTGGGTTACCGGTTGTACACCAACTTACATGCAATGGAGAATCGCGCGAGGGCCGCTCGCGTGAATGGCGCCGAACGGCCCAGCAGGCACCCCGCAATCCCGTACAACTTCCATTTACGGGGTGGGACTGCCACCTTCGACTCAGCCTATCCTCTCGCACTCTCCGGAATGCCCATGCGCCCCCTCCCGCACCACACTGGAACCGCCAACCGGGCGTTGTTGGCGCTGTGCGCCGCCATCGTATCCGCCTGCGCCACCACGCCGGCGCCGAGTGTTGTGCCGGCATCGCCGCCACCCTCGGGTGCAGTCGTGCCGGCGGCGGCGCCGGCCCGTGGCCCTGTACGCCTGGTGCTCCCGCCCGTACTGGCGTCGCTGGAGATGCACCGCGTGGTGCCGCTGCCCTCGTCGGTCGCGTCGGCCGCGGGCGCGCCATTCGTGCTGTCGCGCACCAGCAGCATCGTCGTTCCCGCGGGCGACGCGAATGTCTCACGTCTGGCCGAGCTGTTTGCCACCATGCTTCGGCCGGCCACTGGATTCGCGCTCCCGATCGCCACCGCAGACACTGGCGGACTTCCGATCGTGCTGTCGCTAGGCGGCGCCTTCACCGCGCAGGGCGCTGAGGGCTATACGCTCGCGATCGACTCCGGTGCCGTGCGACTCTCTGCGGCGCGCATCGAAGGCCTTGCCCGGGGCATCCAGACCATTCGTCAGCTCCTGCCCGCCGGCATCGAGGCGCAGCAGAGCTCCATTCGCATGGCGAGTGCGTGGAGCATTCCCGCCGGCCGCATCACCGATCGCCCCCGCTTTGCGTGGCGCGGCGGCATGCTGGATGTAAGCCGCCACTTCTTCACCGTGGACGAGGTGAAGCAGTACATCGATCTGCTCGCGCTCTACAAGCTGAACGTGCTGCATCTGCATCTCTCGGACGATCAGGGCTGGCGCATCCAGATCGACGCGTGGCCCCGGCTCGCCACCTTGGGCGGCAGCAGCGAAGTGGGGGGAGGCGCAGGCGGCTATTACACCAAGGCGGATTACTCGGAGCTCGTGCGCTATGCCGGTGACCGGTACATCATGGTGGTCCCGGAAATCGACATGCCGGCGCATATCAACGCCGCCGTGGCCGCCTATCCGGAGCTGGGCTGCGGGCGCCCCGTGCCTACGCCATCACCGAACGCGGCGTCGCCGGCGCTGTACACCGGAATCCGGGTGGGGTGGAGCGCCCTCTGCGTCGACAGTGCCGCCACCTGGCGCTTCATCGACGACGTCGTGCGCGAAGTCTCGGCGCTTACCCCGGGCCCGTACTTCCACATGGGCGGCGACGAGGTGGAGGTGCTCACGCGTCCCCAGTACGTGGCGTTCGTGGAGCGTGTGCAGCGCATTGTTGCCAAATATGGCAAGACGCTCGTGGGCTGGGAGGAGATCGGCCGCGCGGGGCTCGCTCCCTCCACACTGGCTCAGCAGTGGCGGGGCGACACCGCCCTGCTCGCTGTGCGGCAGGGCAATCGGCTCATTCTCTCACCGGGTCCGAAGGCATACCTCGACCAACGCTACGCGCCCACCACCGAGCTGGGACTCAACTGGGCGGGGTTCGTGAGTGTCCAGGGCGCGTACGACTGGAACCCGGCGACATATCTGCCCGGCTTGGGCGAGGAGAACCTGGTGGGTATCGAGGCGCCGCTCTGGACCGAGACGGTGAAAAACATCAGTGCCGCCGAGTATCTGCTCATTCCACGTTTGCCGGCGCTGGCCGAGGTAGGGTGGACGGCGAACGCCGATCGGTCGTGGGAGAGTTTCCGGGGGCGCATCGCCGCACATGCGCCCCGGTGGAGATTGCTCGGGGTGAACTACTACGCGTCGCCCGAGATCGTGTGGGACCCGTGAGCTGCGAGGCTCACGGGACGCGGGCGGACGCCGAGCGATCGCGAATGGGCCGGAACTCCGACGTGGCGCGATAGTTCGGCCAGTCGCGCGAGTTCGCCAGGTCGGCGCCCAGTCGCTGGAGGAGCATCGCGTCCTGCACGATGCCATCCAGCCGCCACGTGGCCGGATCGTAGTTGTCCGCCTGCTGATGATAACGGTGCTCGTTGTAATCCTCGTCCGCGGCAATGCCCGCAGCAGTTCCACCCTGCAGCATATCGTTGCCGCTCTCGAAGTACAGCATCGGAACGCCGCGCTTGGCCAGGGGGAAATGATCCGAGCGGTAGAAGTACCCCGCCTCCGGATGCGCATCGCGCGCGATCACGCGCCCGCTCGTCGCCAGCACGCGCTCCGCGCGATCTTCCAGCTCACTTTGTCCGTACCCGATCACCAGCACATCACGCGTGGCGCCGGTGGGCTTCAGAGCATCCACATTGAACCCCGCCACCGTGGTCTCAAGCGGGTACACGGGATTCGCCGCGTAGTATTCGCTGCCGAGCAGTCCCTTCTCTTCAACGGTCCAGGCGGCGAACACCATCGAGCGATCCGGGCGTGGTCCAGCGGCAAAGGTGCGCGCCAGTTCCAGCACCACTGCCGTGCCGGTTGCGTTGTCCACCGCGCCATTGTAGATGCTGTCGCCGCGCGCGTCGGGTGCGCCCACGCCCAGGTGATCCCAGTGCGAGCCGTACAGAATCGTTTCATTCGGGTGCGTCGCTCCACGCAGCCGCGCGAGCACGTTGCGTGAGCGGATCATCTGACGACGGACATTCACGTGCGCCGAGAATGTCGCGTCGCCAATGGGAACCGGCTGGAACTCGCGCGTGGCTGCCTGACGCTTGAGTGCTTCGAAGTCGAGACCCGCGGAACGGAACAGCTCCACGGCGACATCGCGCTGGATCCAGGCTTCAGCCTTCGTGTGCACCGCGGCGGGATCGGTGCGGACGATGTCGAACATCGTGTTGGTGTTCGAGTTCTTCACCGTGGGCCAGCCGTACGACGCGGGCGCTGTCTCGTGAACGATCAGCAATCCCGCGAGTCCCTGACGCGCGGCTTCCTCGTACTTCCAGGTCCAGCGACCGTAGATCGTCATCGCCTTGCCGCCGAAGGCACCGCTGTCGGCGCCGAAATCAGGATCATTCACCAGCACCACGCCCACCTTGCCGCGCAGATCCTGACCCTTGAAATCGTTCCAGTTGCGCTCGGGCGCCGTGACGCCGTAGCCGATGAACACCAGGGGTGCGGCGTCGATGTCCACACGATCCACGTTCTGCATGTTGGCCCGCAGCGCGATCTGCTCGCCCTGCGCCAGCGTCATGCGTCGCCCGCTCACCGCGATGCTCAGGTCGGGCGTGCCGGTAATGCTCGTCTGCAGGAGGGGCACTTCCTGGAACCAGGAGCCGTTCGCACCGCCAGGCTCCAACCCTGCCGCGCGGAACTGGCCGGCGATGTACTCCACCGACATCGTCTCGCCGGCCGTGGCGGGCCCGCGTCCCAGGAAGGCGTCGCTCGCCAGGTTGGCGATGTGCCCCGCGATTCGCTCGGCGGACACCGGCGGGAGGGTGGCGCCCGATGACGACGACGTGGCCGATGCGGGCGACGACGATGACACTGTGGCGGGAGGCTGCCAGGTGCAGGCGGCCGCGAGCACGAGCGGGAGAAGGCGATGGATGGCTGTCATCGATGAGAAACGGGTGGAGGATTGTGGCGAAGCTACGACGGTGAGGGAGTGAACGCCACGGGCTTGCCGCCGTCGGATCGCGCGACGGCACAGTGTTCGCGATCATACACTTTCCCCCTCTCGTCGTTTCCCGAGTCGTCACATGTCGGTCAATCACCGCCGGATGGCAGCAGGGCGCTCTCCCCAGTTCGAATGAACGACATCCCACATCCATCCGACACGGACTCGACGCCACTCGAGGCGCTTACGATCGCGCACCTCCAGCTCCAGGAACAACAGGTGGAGCTCGAGTCGGCCAACGAGCAGCTTCAGGAGCAGCAGGCGGAGCTGGAAGACGCCAATCAACAGCTTCGGGAGCGTGGACTGGAGCTGCAACAGCAGCGCGTGGAGATGGAGGCGCAGAACGCCGAGCTCCTGGCCACCACGGAATCATTGCGCGAGCGCACGCTCGACGCAGAGGCCGGCGAGCGCCGCGCGCGGTTTCTCGGCGACATCGCCGGCGTCATCATCTCGATGGGTGACCTCCCGGATCTCATGCAGCGATGCTGCCAGGCCGCGGTGGACCGCCTCGATGCCGCGTTCTGCCGGGTGTGGGTGCTCGACAGCGAGGGCAAGGTACTGGTGCTCACCGCGAGTGCGGGAATGTACACGCATCTGAATGGAGGGCATGCCCGTGTGCCGGTGGGCCAGTTCAAGATCGGCCTGATCGCCGAAGAAGCGAAACCACATGTCACCAACAGCGTGATCGGAGATCCGCGGGTGAGCGAGCAGGAGTGGGCGCGGCGCGAGGGAATGGTGGCCTTCGCCGGTTTTCCCCTGATCGTGGGCGGCGCACTGGTGGGAGTCATGGCCATGTTCGCGCGGCAGCTCCTTTCCGATCTGGACGTCACGGCCTTCTCCGCCGGAGCGAGGGCGGTGTCGGTGGCAGTACACAATGCAGGGCTCTTCCGCGCGGAGCGCGAGGCACGGGAACTGGCCGAGCACGCGAATCGGAGCAAGAGCGCATTCCTTGCGACGATGAGCCACGAGTTGCGTACACCGCTCAATGCCATTCGAGGATACGCCGATCTCATGGACATGGGTCTCCGCGGTGCCGTGACCGTGGAGCAGCAGCTCGATCTGGAGCGCATCCGGCGCGCGCAGCAGCATCTGCTGGGGCTTATCAACGGCGTGCTGGACTATGCGAAGATCGGCGCCGGCGCGGTGCGATATGATCTTGAGACGCTGTCGCTTCACGATGTGCTGGCCACCACGGAGGCGCTCGTGGTGCCGCAGGCTCGGGAGAAGGAGATCGCACTCTTCCTTCCTGACGTCGACGAAGGGCTCTCGGCGCATGCCGACCGCTCGAAGCTCGAGCAGATCCTGCTCAACCTGCTCAGCAATGCCGTGAAGTTCACACCCACTGGTGGCGAAGTACGTGTGAGCTGCGAACGTTCCGGAGATGGCTGGGTGTTGGTGCATGTCAGCGACACTGGCCCCGGGATCGCCCCAGACCAGATCGAGGCCGTGTTCCAGCCCTTCGTTCAGCTCGACGCGAAACTCACCCGCGGATCGGAGGGCACCGGATTGGGGCTGGCGATCAGCCGCGACCTCGCGAGTGGCATGGGTGGTGACCTGACTGTGAAGAGCGAGGTCGGTGCGGGGAGTCAGTTCACGGTGCGTCTACCGGCGGCCTGATCAGCCCAGTGCATTCGCTGGGCCCTTACACGGGCGCTCACGGAGAGCTTCCGAGCGTACCGATGCGCGCTCCCATCTGCACAGTCTGTCCCACCGCGAGCCCCTCGACCCGCCCCGCCTCGGGCGAGCACACCACGATCACCGTGGATCCGAACTCGAAGTGCCCAAGCTGCGCGCCTGCGTCGATCGGTATCGGCGGCGCGTACGTCCGCCGGTCGATCGTCCGTCGCCGCGCATTGGTGTGCAGGTCGTCGAACACCACTCGCGTCATCCCCACCATGGTTGCGCCCACGAACACGATCGCCACGGCGCCCCCGCCTGCTGTGTCGATCTGCATGACGATACGCTCATTCACCGCGAAGAGCTCGGCCACATGCGCCACTGCAAACACATTCACCGGCCAGAGATGGCCCGGAATGTAGGTGGCGTGCGAGATCGCACCGGTGATCGGCGAGTGGAAGCGGTGGTAGTCGCGGGGCGCGAGGTAGAAGGTGGCGAACGACCCACCGTCCATGCGACGCGCGAGGGCGGTGTCGCCGAGCAGGGCCTCGAGCGAATAGGTGCGGCCCTTGGCCTGGACGAGGGTGTCGTGATTCACCGTGCCGGTGGCGCCGATGCCGGAGTCGGCAGGCGAGACCAGTGCGTCGCTGGCGACGGGCCGCAGACCGGGCTTGAGCGCGCGCGTGAAGAAATCATTCACGCTCTCGTACTCGAACAGCGAACGCTCGGCGTCTTCCGGGCGCGCGGCGAAGATGCGGCTGTACAAGCGGTACACGGCGGGGCGGAACGTGCGCGGCACTGTGAGATTCATCAGACCGCCAGCGGCGCGACTCATCGCGTGCTTCGGGAGGATCGTGAGGAGCAGGATGAGGAGGCGGCCGAGCATTGGGGAATGTGCGAGTGGGAAGGTCGGGTGGGGAGAGGCGTTGCGAGATCTGTTCCCCGGGCCGCGCGCTGGGCGCCGCGCACTCGATTTCGGCGACCCGAGTGTCGCCCTGAGCGGAGCGAAGGGCCTGCAGGTGAGCGAAGGGCCTGCAGGTGAGCGAAGGGCCTGCAGGTGCAGGACTACCGCGGCGCGATGCGTGCGCTGGAGTCGTCCATGAATCAGCCCACCAGGATCAACCGCCAATGGCTCCTCGCCGAGCGACCGTCGGGCGAGCCCACGGCAGAGACGCTGCGCCTCGTCGAGACGCCCGCGCCGACAGCAGGCGACGGACAGTTGCTGCTGCGCACCGAGTTTCTGTCGCTCGACCCGTACATGCGCGGGCGCATGAGCGACGCGCCGTCATATGCCGCGCCGGTTGGCATTGGCGAGGTGATGGTGGGAGGCACCGTGTCGCGCGTCGTCGTATCACGCCTGCCCGGCTTCGCGATCGGCGATTGGGTGCAGTCGTTCAGCGGGTGGCAGGATTACGCCCTCTCGGACGGACGAGGCGTCACGAACCTCGGCCCCTCGCCAGAGCACCCGTCCTGGGCGCTCGGCGTGCTTGGCATGCCCGGTCTTACGGCGTGGGCTGGCCTCACCCTGATCGGACGCCCCGTCGCGGGTGAAACCATTGTCGTGGCTGCAGCGACCGGGCCCGTGGGGGCCACGGTCGGCCAGATCGGCAGGATCCTGGACTGCCGGGTGATCGGTATCGCCGGCGGAGCTGAGAAATGCGCGTTCGCGGTAGACACCCTTGGTTTCGATGCATGCCTGGACCATTACGAGCCCGATCTCCGCGGCCGGCTCGCTGCGGCGGCCACGAATGGCATTGACGTCTACTTCGAAAACGTCGGGGGCGCGGTGTTCGACGCCGTGCTTCCGCTGCTGAATACGCGGGCGCGCATTCCGCTCTGTGGCCTTGTGTCGCAATACAACGCGACTCGGCTGCCCGACGGACCCGATCGAACCGGAATGGTGATGGGCGAGTTTCTGCGCAGGCGCATCACCGTGCAGGGATTCATCGTGTTCGAGGACTTCGGGTCGCGGTATGGGGAGTTCGCCGCGCAGATGGGCGGCTGGATAGCGGATGGCAGGGTGGTGTATCGCGAGGACGTCGTCGACGGACTCGAGAATGCGCCGGACGCGTTCATCGGAATGCTCCGGGGTGACAACTTCGGCAAGCGCGTGATTCGCGTGGGAGACAGTGACGCTCATTGAACAACAAGATCCTGATGGTGCTCACGTCGCACGACCAGCTCGGCGACACTGGGAAGAAGACCGGATTCTGGCTGGAGGAGTTCGCGGCGCCGTATTACGTGTTCAAGGACGCTAGCGCGGAGGTCACACTCGCGTCGCCGAAGGGTGGACAACCGCCCATCGATCCGGCGAGCGACAACGCCGATGCGCAGACGGATGACACCCGACGCTTCAAGAGCGACGACGTGGCGCAGCGAGCGTTGGCGTCGACCGTGAAGCTCTCGGACGTGAAGGCTGAGGGGTTCGACGCGATCTTCTATCCCGGCGGACACGGCCCGCTGTGGGATCTGGCCGAGGATGCGGATAGCCGGCGGTTGATCGAGGCGTTTGCGAAGGCGGAGCAGCCCATCGGCGCAGTGTGTCACGCGCCTGCGGTGTTCCGGCATACCAACGGCCCGGATGGAAAGCCGCTCGTGGCTGGAAAGCGCGTGACGGGCTTCACCAACAGCGAGGAGCAG
>JBBSVF010000132.1:0-8345 GCA_038233745.1 Gemmatimonadales bacterium | reverse complement strand
GGGGGGTGCGTTCGTCTCGCCGCCCACGGTGAAGCGCAGGACGGGCACTGTCATGAGTGCGAACCCGGCTTCGGTGCCCCCGCATCGCCAGCCACACCCACCGTGATCGTGGGCGGATGCATAAGCGTGGCGTGAACGGTACACAGCTCGGCAACCCGTGATGCGGCGGCCTGTCGGGCGACAGGCAACGACGGCCACTGGTAGGTAACCGCGATCGTCCCCACGCGATGCGGATCATCAGCGAAGGTCCAGTGCACCTCGATCACCAGATCGTCGATGGAAAGCTTCGCGTGCGTCGCCCAGGAGTACAGCACCGAGAAGGTGCAGCTCGCCAGTCCACTCGCCAGCATGTGGAAGGGCGAGTACTGCATGTCGGCCGCTTCGGCCTCCACCGTGAGCATTCCCGGAACCGGCTCCAGCCGGATGCCGTCCTCGCCGAGCAGGGTGATCTTCATGAGTGCTCCGGGTGCAAGGGGCAGGCCCCCCAGCGGATCAGCGAGGGGCCGGCTGCTGCTGCGTGAGACAGTGCAGGGTACCGAACCCCCACACGAGATCCACGGCGTGGATGCCGATGACTTCGCGGTCTGGCATCAGCTCGGCCAGGTGATTGAGTGCCACGCGATCGTTGCGATCGTTGAAGGTGGGAACGAGCACCGCGCCATTGCAGATGTAGAAGTTGGCGTAGCTGGCGGGCAGGCGCTCGCCCTGCATCGTGACCGGGCGCGGATAAGGAAGCTTGACGATCTTCAGCACCCCCGCGTCGCCGCCGGCGAGCTGCAGACGGCGAAGATTGTCCACCGATCGGCGATGATTTTCGTCGTCAGCCGGGTCTTCCTCGAATGCGAGCACGATCACGTTGGGCGACACGAAGCGCGCGATGTCGTCCACGTGGCCGTGCGTATCGTCGCCGACACAGCCTTCGCCCAGCCAGATCGTGAGACGCACGCCCAGCTGCTCGCGGAACGCCTGCTCGTACGCCATCCGGTCCATGCCGGGATTGCGCACCTGCACGTCGCTCAACAGCCACTCCTCGGTGACGAGCAGGGTGCCTTCGCCATTCGATTCGATGCCGCCCCCTTCCAGCACCAGACGCCCCGCAGAATCGGGGCGCTGCGGTTCCACACGTGGCAGCCCCGTGATCTGCTCGATGGCGCGACCCACCTCTGCATCCTGCGCGAAGTTGGGATATTTGGCCCATGCATTGAAATCCCAGTTCACCAGCGTCACCGAGCCGTCGTCCTCCTGACGGAAGGTGGGCGCCGAATCGCGCAGCCACACACGGTCGTTCGGCGCCACATGCAGCCCCACATTCCCGGTGACGCCGTGCGCTGCGAGCACCTCCACTGCAGCCGACTTCACTGCGTCGTCGTGACAGAGGATCTCCACACGCTCACGCGCCGCGATGGCGCGTGCGATCTCGGCGTACACCCACGGAATGGGCCCCAGTTTCCCAGGCCAGTCCGGTTCGTGATGAGGCCACGCGATCCACGTGGCATCGTGCTGCTCCCACTCGGCAGGAAATCTCACGGGGCGCGCGTCCCTCAGGCGCCGAGGTAGCGGCTGAGAATCGGCGCGTAGGCGTCGATGCGGCGGTCGCGGAGGAAGGGCCAATTGCGGCGGGTCTCCTCGATCAGCGCCGGGTCGCACTCGGCGATGAGGATCGTCTCGTCCGTGTTGGGCGCATCGGCAAGCAGGCGCCCAAATGGATCGGCGATGAAGGAGTGGCCGAAGAATTCGATGCCATCGGTACCCGGTTCGTCGTTCTCGTAGCCGATGCGATTCGGCGACGCCACGAAGACACCGTTGGCGATGGCATGCGAGCGCTGGATCGTGCGCCATGCGTCCACCTGCGCCTCGCCGAAGGACTCCTTTTCGGAGGGATGCCAGCCGATGGCCGTGGGGTAGAAGAGGATGTCGGCGCCGAGCAGGCTCGTGATGCGAGCGGCCTCCGGATACCACTGATCCCAGCAGATCAGCACGCCGATGTTGGCATAGCGCGTCTTCCACACGCGGAAGCCGCTCGCCTGCGTGGCTACGTCTCTGTTGGGACCGATGCGATCGTCGTTCGCGGCGTCGCCAGGCACGAAGTAGTACTTCTCGTGGAAGAGCGGATCGTCGGGAATGTGCATCTTGCGATAGACGCCGAGCAGCGAGCCGTCGGCGTCGATGATTGCGGCGGAGTTGCGATAGACGCCGCGTGCCTGCTTCTCGAAGATCGGCGCGACGATCACAATCTCCAGTTCCTTCGCGACGGCCTGCAGCGCCTCGGTGGTGGGACCGGGGATCGATTCCGCGATGTCGAACCGCTCGCACTTGTGAGACTTGCAGAAATACGGCGCGTTGAACAGCTCCTTCAGGCAGACGATCTGCGCTCCCCTGGCCGCAGCCTCGCGAATGCGCACGATGGTGGCGTCAAGCGTGGCCTTCGGGTCGGCGGAGGCGGCGTCCTGAATGATGGCGACAGTGAAGGGGCGTGTGGTCATCGGCTGTGTATGCTGGTCTGCAGGGAAAGATAGCGTATGCAGGAAGCGCGCTACCGTTCACTAATCTCACACACTCCCCGGCCCTCGCGCGACGGGGGCCCACGCCGTATGCTCGAGCGATCGCGAGTGAGTTTCCTTTCCGAAATCGGCGAATCATGAACGACCTGGAACCAGTCTTGTCTCGCTACTCAGTACCGCACAGCGCAACACGTCCTTCCAGATGGATACGGCGCGTCCTGCGACCTCTGTGACCTGAACTCAATCGTCGACCAAGCGGCTCCGGTAGAACCAGAGTTCAAACGGCGGTTGCTTTGTGAAAAGCGAAAATTTCGTCCAACAACAGCGTCCCATGAGCTTGTCAATGTTCAAGACAGTGCTGAAGAGCGTCGCACCGAAGCTCTTTCGCATCGTGCATCCTCCCTGGAGTCGCTTCCGTCTCCGGCAACGTGACCAGAACCTGGAACGCATCCGGAAGGCTGTGATTGCCGAATACGGTTTGAAGGTTATCGGCGGGCCTTTCGCCGGAATGGCGTACGTGCCTGAGGCGATCAACAGCGGGTTCGTGCCGAAACTCCTGGGTTGCTATGAGGATGAACTGTCTGACGTGATGAGCCGCATTCTGGAGAATGACTACAGCACTATCGTGGATGTCGGGAGTGCCGAGGGCTATTACGCCGTTGGATTCGCCCTCCGTTATCCCAATGCTCATGTCCATGCTTTTGACATTGACCCACTGGGGCAACGACTCTGCGCCGATATGGCGCGTGCAAACGGCGTGAGCGAGCGTGTCTCAGTCGGTTCGGAGTGCAACGTTGACACGCTGCGCGAGTTGCAGGGCGAGCGTCTGCTGCTGATTTCCGACTGCGAAGGCTACGAGATCGAGCTGCTGCAGCCAGACCTCGTTCCGGGGCTGGCCTGCGCCGATATCCTGGTGGAACTGCATGACTGTAACAACCCCGGAATTACGCCGGCGCTCGTGGCCCGTTTCGAGGCGACGCACCATATCAGCTTGATTGATAGTCGTAAACGTGATGGCCGGCACTACCCCCAGACACAATTCCTGTCACGTGCCGATCGCCACCTTGCGGTGGACGATCTGCGCGTCAGTGCACAGCAATGGGCGTTCATGACGCCCAAGCAGAGCCATCGCGCTAACGACATGGGCGGGCATGAGCCCATTTCTGGATAATGAAGGCTGACCGCATCGGTCCTGAATGATGGCGACAGTGAAAGGGCGTGTGGTCATCGGCTGTGTATGCTGGTCTGCAGGGGGGAATAACGTATGCAGGAAGCGCGCTATTCGATCACGGCAATCACCACATCCATCACGTTGGTTCCCGTGTGGCGCCGCGGCATGAGTGCTCCAGCAGCGGCGAGCGCCGCGTGCGACGCGTGGCGGCGCAGTGCGTCGTCCAGGTCATGACCCGCGGCAGCGAGCCGCTCACGCGTGGTCTCGTCCACAACGGCGCCTGCGGCCTCCGTCGCGCCATCGCGCCCGTCTGTGCCCGCGGCGAGCAGCGTGATGCGAGAACCAGGCACCCGCGCGCGGTTCAGCACCGCCGCCGCGGCGAGCGCGAGTTCCTGGCAGCGTCCGCCATCTTCTGGTTGAGCGCCAGATGTGGCGGTGGCCACTGTGGTCTCCGCGCCCCACACCATACAGCCCCGAAAGCCCGCGCCCGCGCGCTGCACCAGCGTCTCGGCCACCGTGCTCCCCGCGTGCGCTGCGTCACCGGTGAGGAACGCGCCCGGGCGCTCGACGCGCAGGCCCTCCGCGTCTGCTCGAGCGCGGATGGCGTCCAGCGCGAGCGCGTTGTTGCCGATCACCCGGGTGGCGACATGCGCGAATGCCGGATGTGGCGGTTTGGGGGTTTCGGGCGCGAGCCCTCGCGCCACGCGCGAGATGTGCGCCTGTAATGCCGTCGGAAGTGCATCCAGCAGTCCGGCGAAGGTGAGGAGATCGACCACGTCGCGAATCGTCGAGGTGTCCGGCGAGCACGGCCCCGAGGCAACATCGGCGGGATCGTCGCCCGGCACGTCGCTGAGCACGAAGACGTGCGTGCGGGCGGGCGCGAGTGCGAGCGCCAGTCGCCCCGCTCCCCACTGGGCGAATCGCTTTCGGATGCGATTGGTGCCGGCGATGTCGAGTCCCGATCTCAACATCGCGTCGAACAGCCATGCGAAGTCGAGGGCCGGTACTCCCTGGACGGGCGCTGCGATGAGGCTCGAGCCGCCGCCGCTCAGGAGGACGATGTTCACGTCGCCACCACGCATGCCGTGCGTGCGACCCGCGATCTGGTTCGCCGCGTGCGCGGACTGCGATCCCGGGCGTGGGTGATCCCCCACCAGCAGTTCCACTGGCGCCGCTGGCGACCTGCCCGGCTGCGCCGCGACGATCAGGCCGCCGGTGGGGGCCACTCGCCAGCGCTGCATGGCGGCCGCAGCACCCTCGGTCATCGCCTGCGCTGCCTTGCCGACGGCGATGATCTGCAGCTGGCCCGCGGTGACGACGTGCTCTTCGCGGAGCGCCGCCGCCACCAGCGGGGCCGGGCCCACGCTCGCGACGGCGGCGTCGTACAGCACCGTGAGCAGATCACGGCCGCGCAGCGGATTGGGCAGTGCCGGTCTGCCGGGTGGGCTGCCGGCTAGTGCGCCGGCAGCGTGCTCTTCACCGCGGCAGCCAGGTCGTCGTATGACGTCTGGGCGAGCTCGTTGAAGGGCTGCATGCGTTTCACGATGCGGCCGTCAGGGCCCACGACAAACACCGAACGATTGTCCAGCGCGCCGCGCGTGGAGCCGTACAGCTTGCCCACGACCTGCCCCGTGTCGCTGCCGAACACGAGCGGGGTGTCTAGGTCGCGCGCCCAAGCCGCCAGCGTGGTATCGGCGTCGACACTGATGCCGAGCACCACGACGTGCTTTCCCAAATTGAAGAGCGTGGCGTACTGATCACGGTACGCCTCCATTTGAACCGTTCAGCCCTTGGTCCGCGCCCTGTAGAAGAAGGCCAGAACCACGGTCTTGCCGCGGTAGTCGGAGAGCCGGACGGGGCGCTGCAGCAACCCGTATCTCGTGGCGCCGGGGAGCTGGAAGTCCGGCGCCATGCTGCCCACATCGGGGGCGGGCATCGTCCCGGGCGCCGCGGTGGACTGCGCGCGGACGGGGGAGGCAAAGAGGGCCAGTGCGAAACTGGCCGCGAGGAAGATTCTCATCGAGTCCGTGAAGAGGTGGCGTGAACATGCGTCGCGCGGCGGAACGGCGCAACACGCGGATTGTGTCCGAATGAGGACGGGCTCATCCGGGGAAGGGGACGTCAGCGGCAGTTAAGTGCCCACAGGGCGTGCTAACCGCTGGTCCACGCCCTGCTTTTATCCAGCCCAGGTGACTGAACTGCGAAACGCCATGGAGGCCGCTATGACCAACCGCTTTCTTGCCGCGACAGCTCTCGCAACGCTGGCCCTTGCCTCAGCGTGCAGGAACGATGCGCGGCCCGATGACGCGCTGAGCAAGGATCTGGCACTGGCCGCGCAGGTGCAGCCGTATCAACCGCAGCAATTCGTGTCGCCGTCCGAACAGCAGCTCGCCGCATATCCTGCTGCGCCGCAGAACTACGCGCCGGCCCCTCGGTTGGCGGCACCGGTGTACCGTGCTCGCACCCCGGTTCGCCGCACCAGCTCCACTCGCAGCAGGTCCAGCGGTTCGTCCGGTGGCAGCTACGGCAGCGAAACGCGCTATCCCAGTGCGCCCAGCGAGCCGGTTCGCCACACGAAGCGAGACGCGGCGATCGGAGCCGCCGCGGGTGCGGTGATCGGTGCCACCACGAGCCGCGACCGTGTGAAGGGGGGACTCATTGGCGCAGCGGCCGGCGGTATCCTCGGTGGCATCATCGGCCACACGGTGGACGTGCAGCGTCCGTAACCAGCTCGCGGAAGACACGCTTCACTCGCCTCTTCGACCCTCGGATCGGAGGGGCGAGTTCGCTTCCGTGCAGAAGACCCCCGGCGTCCCTACGGGGCACAGTTCTCGCTTTCGCTGGGCCGAATGATCGAGGAGCCTCTCACTACTCCAGCGGCCGAGCCGGAACGACGCAAGCGCCGGTATGTCGCCAATCTCGCCTTCGGCGCGATCAAGGCGCAGCATTCGGCGAATCGCACCCGGATCGAGCGGATGGTGGACTGGCTCAACAGCATGGCCAGCTCATCGGGATTCCTGATCTTCCATGTCGCCGTGTTTCTCTTCTGGCTGCTATGGAACACAGGTTCCCTTGGCCTCGCGCCAGTCGATCCGTATCCCTTCGGGCTGATGACGACGATCGTCTCACTGGAGGCGATCTTCCTCTCGATCTTCGTGCTCATGTCGCAGCAGCGCGAATCCGCGATCGCCGAGCTGCGCGAGGAACTGGGGCTGCAGGTGAGTTTGCGCGTGGAGCAGGAAATCACCAAGACCCTTCAGCTCGTCGCAGGCCTCTATGCCCGGCTGGGCCACCGCGTGAGCGATGATCCGGAACTGCTGCACATGCTCCAGCCGCTCGATGTGAAGGCCATCGAGCGGGATCTCCTGGAGCAGATCGAGGCCGCGGCATCGAGCCACCAGCCGCGCGTTGCCGAAGTGCTGCCCGGCCCATCACATGACACCGGACCGGAGCACCTGGTTCGCTGAACCACGCTCCTGCACGATGAACGACGAGGGGGACGCAGCCACCGGCTGCGTCCCCCTTCCGCCGATCCACCTGCGGACGAGCGCTACTTCTTCACCAACGACCGCAGCACGTAGGGCAGGATGCCGCCGTTGGTGTAATAGTTCAACTCCTCCGGTGTGTCGATACGGCAGAGGGCCTGGAACTCCGTGCGCGTGCCATCCTTCGTCGTCGCGGTCACCGTCAGCGTACGCCGCGGTGCGAGTGTCGCGTCCACGCCGCTGATGTCGAAGGTCTCGAAGCCGGTGAGCCCCAGCGACTGACGCGTCTGGCCAGCAGTGAACTCCAGCGGCAGCACGCCCATGCCCACGAGATTCGACCGGTGAATCCGCTCGAAGCTCTCGGCGATCACCGCCCGCACGCCGAGCAACACGGTGCCCTTGGCCGCCCAGTCGCGCGACGACCCGGTGCCGTACTCCTTGCCCGCGATGATCACCAGCGGGGTTCCATTATCCGCGTACGTCATCGCCGCATCGTAGATGAACTCGGGCGCCCCACCTGGCGTCATGGCAGTCCAGCCACCCTCGGTACCAGGCGCCAGCTCGTTGCGGAGACGGATATTCGCGAAGGTGCCGCGCATCATCACCTCGTGATTGCCGCGGCGCGCTCCGTACGAGTTGAAGTCCGACTTCTGCACGCCGTGCGCAATCAGCCATGCCCCCGCCGGGCTCTTCACCGGAATGTTGCCTGCCGGCGAAATGTGATCGGTTGTGATGGAATCGCCGAGCATCGCCAGCGCCCTCGCTCCGTGTATGGGCTTCGCACCCGGTGCGTCCATCGTCATCCCCTCGAAGTACGGGGGGTTCTTCACGTAGGTGGAATCCGCCTGCCACGCGTAGGTCTCGCCGCTGGGCACCGAGAGTCCCTGCCAGTGCTCGTCGCCCTTGAACACATCCGCGTATTCGCTCACGAACTGGTCACGCCGCACCGAGCGGGCGATCTCCTGTTGCACTTCCTGCGCTGACGGCCAGATGTCGCGCAGATACACCGGACCGTCGGTGCCCTGGCCGAGGGGTTCGGTGGTGATGTCAATATCCATGCGCCCCGCCAGCGCGTACGCCACCACCAGCGGCGGCGACGCGAGATAGTTGTAGCGCGTGAGCGGATTCACCCGGCCCTCGAAGTTGCGATTGCCCGAGAGCACACTGCACACGAACAGTTTGCCATTC
>JBBSVF010000131.1:0-8346 GCA_038233745.1 Gemmatimonadales bacterium | reverse complement strand
TGCTGTCGCCGTGGGATCCGAATCACACCGGTGTTGCGTATGGCGAGCTTCCGAAGGTCGATACGGTGAGCGGGCCAACGCGTGCGGCGGCGGGTGATGGGGCGCGCGGCGCGGCGGGTGCTGGTGCGGTGGCGGGTGGCGGTGCCAACCGGCGTCCCACGTCAGTGCCTGGTCTCTCGGCCGACGCGAATGCCTCCACGCGCGTGGTGCTGCAGTTCCCGGCGAAGGCAGCGGACATGCTGCTCTCGGGAACTCTGGAAGGGGGTCAGTCGCTGGAGAACCGCGCCGCGCTCGTGGATGAGCGGATCGGACAAGGACATGTGGTGATGTTCGCGATTCGTCCCTTCTGGCGCTGGCAGACGCAGGGCACGTACGCGATGGGCTTCAACGCCATCATGAACTGGAACGATCTGGACGCGGGGAAGCGGTAGGGAACTTGTCGCCCTGAGCCGCTTCACTGTCGCCCTGAGCGCAGTAACCTGTCGCCCTGAGCGCAGCGAAGTGCCTGCAGGTGTAGTTGCCGGGGCAATGGGCGAAACTGCAGATCCTTCGCTGCGCTCAGGATGACGGGCATGCGCCCACGATGACGGTATGCGCCCACGATGCCCCAACGAAAAACGGGCCCGGTCTCTCTTGAGACCGGCCCCGTTTTCCCACCATACCCAGAACCTACTTGTGCAGATCCACCTTGCCGCTCTGCAGCAGGCCGGTCGGCGATGCACCCACCGCCGCGCCGGGCTCGTTGTCGTACACCACCGCACCCGTCGCCGTGCTCACGATGCGAATGCGCAGACGATCGTTCGTGGTGTTCGGGCCGGTCTTGCCATCAAGTCCGACGAGGGTGATGGTGACCGCCGTGCCATCCCGCAGCACGCCGCTCGCCCGCACCGTGGCCTTCTGGCCCTCGATTACGAGATAGTCGATGCTTGACGTCGTCAGATCAACCGCACCGCCATTCGTGAAGGCAATGCTTCCCGTGGGACGCATGCCGCCGGTGTAGCGGATGTCCAGGTCGAACTGCGTGGCGCTCTTGCCATTCTTGCCCGAGCCATCCACCAGCGACCCCTTCGCCTGCAGCCAGCCAGCCGCCTGCGCGTACACGATTACCGACGACGTGCTGCTCGCCGACGCACCGTCCTTGTCCGTGACCGTCACGCTCACGGTGTAGAAGCCGGTCGTCGTGTAGGCATGCGACGCGGTAGCCGACGTCGTCAGACCTGCGTTCACCGTGGAAGTGGCACCATCGCCCCACGTGATGACCGCCGAGTGCGTGTCAGCAGTGCCTGCATCGCTGAACGTCACGGTGGCCTGCGCCAGCGCGCCGGTGCTCACCGGAGCAGCCGGCGTGGCGAAGCTGCCGATCACCGGCGCGGCATTCGTGATGGAGACGCTGGCGGTGTACTCGCTCGCGCCGCCGTCCTTGTCCGTCACGCGCGCCTTCACGATGCGCGTGCCGTTGTCATCCGTGCTGCAGGTGGACGACGCCTGATACCCGGCGCCGCTGCCGCAGTCATAGGCGACCACGAGCGACGCGGCATCGATCGTCGACGGATCGACGAGATCGACAAGCGACAGCGTGAAGCTGCTGCCTTCCACGAGGCTGGACGGCGAGACGAACCGCCCGATCGGCGCCACATTCGCGATCTCGACGGTAGCCGAGTAGATGCTCTGGCCGCCGTCCTTGTCGGTGACACTGGCGCGTACATTCCGCGTCCCGTTGTCATCGGTGGCGCACGTCACGCTCGGCGACGACGCTGGCACGAAGCCGGTGCCGCAATCGAAGGCGAAGACGAGACCGGCCGCATCAACGCTCGACGGATCGATGATATCGGTGAGCGAGAGCGAGAACGCGCTGCCCTCCGTGTCGGTGGCCGGCGCTGTGAAGCTCGCCACCGGTGCCACGTTGCTCACGTCGACCGGCGTGGAATACTCGGCCACTCCCCCATCCTTGTCCGACACGCGGCCGCGGATGGAGAGGGTGCCGTTGTCGGTGGTGACGCAGGCGAAGGGTACGTCAGCGGCGGCAGTCTGGAACCCTGCGCCGGTGCCGCAGTCGATCGTATACAAGAGCGAGGACGCGTCTACCGGCGACGGGTCGCTGGCGCGTGCGAGCGTCACCATCACGCTTTGGCCTTCCGTGTAGGTGCCGCTGGCCGCCGAGATGCTGGAGCTGCTCGGCGCCACGTTGCTCACGGTGATCGTCTGCGACGTGCTGGTGCTCACACCCTTCGTGTCCGTGACCGTCAGCGTCACCGTGTAGGTGCCGTTGTCATCGAAAGCGCGCGTGAAGGTGCTGCGCGTATCCGTGACGCCGTTGCCGAGGTCCCAGCTGTACGAGGCGATGCCATCGTCGGGATCGGTGGAGGCGCTGGCGTCGAACGACACCAGGCTGCCTTCCGCAGAGCTCGCGGGGAGACCGGTGATCACCGCAACGGGCGGCTTGTCGTTGGCCTCGACTGCGCGCTCGATGTTGTCCGGGAGCAGGTTCAGCAGGTCGTAGCCGCTCAGCGACTCTACGGAATCCACGGTGACGCGGTAGCTGTTCCAGTCCACATTGCGGACGCCGGCGACGTTCGGCATCACGACCGCGATCACTTCCAGGTCGCTGGCGGAATGGACGTCGGCCACACCGAGGCCGCGCGGCATGATCACCGCCACCTTCCATGTGTACTCTGGAATCACGATCTGCCCGAGGTTCTTCACGGTGCCCTTGTTGCCGGCCACACCCGCGATCACGTACACGTTCTTGCTCTGGTTCTCGGCCAGGTTGCCGAGGTAGTTCTCCATGACCGCCCACGGACCCTGGTTCTGGTCAGCGGCCTGCGGCACGATGTTGGAGAGGTAGTACGTGGTGGCGTTATCGAGGCTCGCGGCGGTACGGTCTGCCGAGCGGGCCATGTGACCGCGATCGATGCCGTAGCCTGCGATGGAGCCAGCGCCTGTGTAATCGGCGGTCGTGAAGTGCGGAAACGACGCCGGCAGCAGCGGATCCTGGGTGAAGCAGTTGCAGCGATCTTCGGCGCCGTAGGTCGAGGCGTCCAGGCGGAAGCTCACCCAGTTGATGGTGTTACGGGTGCTGCTGTACGACGATGTGTACTCGGCGTGCGGCAGCAGGTAGTCGTTGCTCGCGTCGTTGTCGGTGGGGGTGCCGAACTCCAGGTTGTTGCCGTACTGCGCGGTGACGCTGCGCACGCCGGCGGTCATCGGGAGGGAGTAGGTAGCGGTGGTGCCGTCCGGCGTTGTGGCGCGCAGGATCGCGGCGCCAGCGGCCAGGGAGTGCACGACGCCATTTGCGTCGATCGACGCGATCGCCGGCGTGTCTGACGACCAGGTGATCGTGGTGAAGGTCGAGGTGCCGTTTACACGGTACGTGGCGAAGATCTGGGCCTCGAAGCCGATCGGAAGCGCCGGGTCGGATGAAGCGTCACGACCGCTGAAGCTGAGCGTGGTGACGGGGGCCGGCGGTGCGCCGCAGCCGTTCACGAACCCGAAGCTGCTGGTGGCCGAGCGCGACCAGGTGGTGCCGTCGTCACTGCGCTGCAGGGAGCCCGGGTTGGCGCTCTCGAACACGCCGATGTCGCTGGAGGTGACGCCGTTGGCGGGACCGGACGTCGCGGTGAAGTTGTCCGGACCGGTGGACGACGAGCCGCGGTACGACAGCAACTCGACGAGACCGGTGGGGCTCACGAGCGCAAAGCCGTCGGGGCCATTCTCGATACCGGCGGTGGTGCCGGTGAGGCCGTGGATCACGCTGGTGAAGTCCACTGCCACCGCGCCGCGACCGCTGCACGTGTTCCCGAGAGTGCCGGAGAGGTTGATGGTGGCGTATTCCTGGCCGGCGGCGAGTCCGGTGAAGCTGCTCACGGTGCCGTTGTAGAGGACGATGCTCCAGCCCGTGAGGTCGGTGCCGGCGGGGCCTTCCACTTCGACCTTCTCGTTTACGTCGGTACCCGAGTTGTCGTAGTGGATCTCGCTCAGGCGGATGCTGGGGACGATGACGCTGGACGTGCCGACGGTGACCGAGGTTGTCGCGAACTTGGTCACGCCGTTCGCGACGACCGTTGCGGTGATCGTGACCGGGGTGGTGCTGGTGGCGACGCCGGTGACCTTGCCGGTGTTATCGACCGTAGCCGCCGCGGTGTTCGACGATGTCCAGGTCGTGGTGCCGGCGACGGTGCCATTGCTGGCGTCCTGTCCGAGGGCGCTGAACTGGATGGAGGAGCCCACGAAAACGGAGGCGGCGCCGCCGCTGATGGTGACGTGGTCGAGCACCGGGGCGGTGGTGCCACCGCCGGTGGGCGGGACGTTGGGGCTCGAGGTGTTGCGCGGATTGGGGGTGCCGGTGGAGAAGTCGGCGCCGTTGTTGTTGGTGTCCTGGGAGCCGTTGTCGCCGCGGAAAATCGACCGGGTGTTACTGGGTGCTGCCGTGGGTGACAGTCCGGCCGAGCAGTTGGCAGTGGACCCGAAGCCGACGAAGTCGACAACCGAGGCCGCCGGTTCAAATGCGGGCATAGCGGTGCACTGAGTGCCGGAGAGCGCCACCGTGGAGTTCACGAGTGCGACCTTTCCGACCGTTCCAGACATTCCGATGCTGCCAGATGCATCGGGAACAAGCAATACGGTGCCGCCGCTGCCCGCTCCTTCCTGCACCAGATAATACTGCCCCGACTGGATTGTGCCGGAGAGCGCTGTAGTCTGCCAGGTAGTTCCGGCAGCCGACGCATACTGCACAGACCAGCCGGTGAGATTCACCGGGCCGGCGCTGGCGTTGTAGATCTCGATGAAATCGTTCTTGATGGTAGCGCCGCTGTTACCGCCGCCGCCGTACACCTGGCTGATGACCACATGCTGGGACGCGCTCGTGAGCCGTTGCGTGATCTGCGGCGATCCGAGCGGATTCGTGACACCGTTATCTGAACAGGAGGACGCGGCGCCCAACATCAGCGCGACGAATGCAGCCGTTCCAAGGCGGTTGCTCATCGATTTCCAGGGGCAGAAAGGAAAACACGTCCTCGGAGGGGGGACGTGCGGTCAGGTGGGCCGAATCCGGCACAGCTTTAAAGGTAGTGTTATCTGGAGGCGCTGGACAGGGTATTCGGGAAACACATGAGTATCGCAAATCCGGCTACTTGATGAGATAGCCAAACTCAGCAGCGTAAACCCTTGTATTCATTGACGTTTCGACTTCGGTAAACAGGCGAAGAAGTGCATCGCATGAAGCTGCTCGTCACTCTCGGTGCGCTCGTCGGCGAGCGCGACCACGGTTCCGCTGGCGCGAAGCGCCGAGCCCTCGCGCACTGTGGCGGAACCGTCGTCCTGAGCCGGAGGCGCCAGAGTCGTCCTGAGCCGAAGGCGTGAGTGTCGTCCTGAGCCGGAGGCGAAGGACCTGCAGTTGTTCCTGGCATGGGGCGAACAGCAGATCCTTCGCTTCGCTCAGGACGACTTTGAGTGGTTGGGCGACCTGCAGATCCTTCGCTGCGCTCAGGATGACATAGGGCGTCTGGGTCGACCAGGCTCACGCAGCCCGTACAGCGGCCCGAGATCATTCCACGCGGGATTATCCGCTTCTATAAGCGCCTGCTTTCGCGATCGGCGCCATCCCTTCAACACCTTTTCCCGTTGAATCGCCTCGGACGGACGCGGAAACGGTTCCACGTACACAAGTCGGTGAATGCGATACCGCTTCGTGAAGTCAGAGCGACCGTCCAGATGCTGAGCCAGTCGACGCGGAAGATCGCTCGTGACGCCGATGTAGAGTGTCCGGGATCGACTCGCGAGAATATAGACAATTGTTGGACGCATTCGCGAAGTGTGCAGCTTCGGTTCGCGATCGCGTCATCGACGCGCGCCGGGTCGTGCCGGAATACTACCGATCCTTCGCTGCGCTTTGGATGATCTGTCGTCATGAGCCAAAGAGGAAGGACCTGCAGTTGTCCGAGATATGGAGCCAACTGCAGATCCTTCGCTGCGCTCAGGATGACGGGCTTGCGGCGTGGACCTGTCGTCCTGAGCCGAAGGCGAAGGACCTGCAGGTGCTGGTGGTATAGCGCGAACTGCAGATCCTTCGCTGCGCTCAGGATGACTTGTCTCAATACGCTCAGGGTGACCCGTCGTAATGCGCTCGGGGTGACCCGTGCCCGCTACGACGCAAACAACTCCCGCGCCCGCTCCAGCCCCGCCGCCAGCGCCTCCACGTCGCTCTCATCGTTGTACAGGTAGAACGACGCCCGCGCCGTCGCGGACACGCCCAGTCTCCGCATCAACGGCTGCGCACAATGATGTCCGGCGCGGATGCACACGTCGGCCTCGTCGAGTATGGTCGCGAGGTCATGCGGATGGATGTCGCCCATCGTGAAACTCACGACCCCACTGCGTTGCTCAGGAGGCGGACCGTACACCGTCACTCCCTCCACATCGGCGAGCCGGCGCGTTGCGAGGCGCACGAGTGCCCGCTCGTGCGCGAGAATCGACTCCACTCCCACCGAGGTGAGATAATCACACGCCGCGGCCAACCCCACCGCATCAGCCACATTGGGCGTGCCCGCTTCGAACTTGTGAGGCAGCACATTCCACGAACTCCAGCCATCCTGCACGATCTCGATCATGTCGCCACCGAACTGATAGGGCGGCATGGTCTCGAGAATCTCGCGTCGCCCGATCAGCCCGCCGATGCCCATTGGCCCGCACATCTTGTGTCCGCTGAAGGCATAGAAATCCACGTCGAGCTGGTCGAACCGCACGGGAATGTGCGGAGCACCCTGCGCCCCGTCGCACACCACGAGTGCGCCCACGCTTCGCGCGATTGACGCGATGGCCCGCACGTCGTTCACGGTGCCGAGTGCGTTCGACACATGATTGAAGGCGACGACCCGCGTCCGCTCGCTCACCAACTCCTGCAACGCCACCAGGTCCACATGGTGATCCGCCGTGAGCGGACACACATGAAATCGCGCTCCGCGCCGCAGCGCGAGCTGCTGCCAGGGAACGAAGTTGGCGTGATGCTCGAGCGCCGTCACGATGATTTCGTCGCCCTCGTGCACATTCGTCATGCCCCACGCGGAGGCCACGAGATTGATCGACTCGGTCGTGCCGCGCGTGAAGATCAGGCAGTCGGCGTCAGCCGCTCCCATGAAATCGGCAACGCTCCGCCGTGCATCGTGATAGCGCTCGGTGGCGCGAGCACTCAGTTCATACGCGCCGCGATGGGGATTGGCGTTGTCGTGCTCGTAGTACTCGCGCATCGCGTCCAGCACCATGAACGGCTTCTGCGAGGTGGCCGCTGAATCGAGGTAGTGGAGCGCGGGGTTGGCCGCGAGCAGGGGAAAGTCCGCACGACGCACGTTGCGATCGCTCATGTGCACTCCTCGACGAGCACGCGCCCGTCCTGTTCGCGCACGGCATACACCGCGAGCGGGTCAACCGCCGGTCCGCGTACCGCCTCGCCGCTCCGGCAATCGAACCGCGCGCCATGCCACACGCACTCGATCGTGCCGTCGGCGCGCAGGATGCCGTCCGACATGTTGAACTCCGCGTGCGTACAGTGATCTGCCACCGCGCCCAACACGCCCCGATGCCTGAAGAGGCAGACGGGACTGCCGGAGGGGAGCGTCACCCCGAGCAGCTCTCCCTCGCCCACCGCCGCCGATTCGGCGACGTCGATCACGGTGTGCCACTGTCGGCGTTCCGGAGCGCGGCCTGCAGCGTGTGCCAGGGCATGCTCGCGCACTTCACCCGCACGGGAAAGCGCGCGACACCGCTGAACGCCGCCATCTCGCCCAGCGCGCGCGCCTCGGTGTCGGTCGGCTTGTGCTTGCCCGTCACGAGATCGTGAAAGGTCGTGAACAGCGCCTCTACCTCGTCCCGCGACTTTCCCTTGATGGCCTGCGTCATGATCGACGCCGACGCACGTGACACGGCGCAGCCCACTGCGGTAAAGCGCACATCCCGCACAGCGTCGCCCTCGACCAGCAGCTCCACCTTCACCTCGTCGCCGCAGAGCGGATTCCGCCCCTCGGCGCTCGCACTCGGACTTTCCAGCGCACCGTAGTTCTTCGGGCGCCGGTTGTGGTCGAGGATGATGTCCTGGTAGAGGTCCTGAATGGAAGACACGGGGGGGCGGGGTGTGCGAGTATTGTGATTGTGTCGCCCTGAGCCGAAGGCGAAGGGCCTGCAGGTGCGGTTATTAGTCAAACGAACTGCAGATCCTTCGCTGCGCTCAGGATGACGGGGCACCGAGCCGAGATCCGTCGCCCTGAGCCGAGGGCGAAGGGCCTGCAGGTGCGGTGCTGAGCCAAACGAACTGCAGATCCTTCGCTGCGCTCAGGATGACGGCCGGCTGCGCTCAGG
>JBBSVF010000130.1:0-8369 GCA_038233745.1 Gemmatimonadales bacterium | reverse complement strand
GGCCTTGTTCGAATGCACCCGCGGGCGGGGAACCGGAGGCTCCACCCCCTCCGCCGCGTGTTAAGACGGGACAGAGCGCCCGCCGTTTTGCCCGGCGGCCTCTCTGTCATCACCTACAGCGTCGCTGGACACGCCAGCGTGATTAGAGAACGGGTCAATTCACCCAGATCGGCGTCGAGATGATCTTGTAGCCGCTCTTCTTCACCTCCTCTTCGGAGGTGAGCGTATTGGCCTGGTAGCTGGCAGGCACGAGCACCCAGTTGTTGTGCCAGATGGGGCTGTAGTTCGCGTCGCCCGGCGCCGAGTCGAAGACGGGATCGCCCACGATGGTTTTCGACGTGGCCATGAACTGATCCGGCGTTTTCGTGGGCTCCTTGTAATCGGCTTCGCGCAACACAAGGTACTGCTCGGCGATCTTGTACGCCGGGCGCTGGTTCACGGCACCGAGGTTCAGGTGGAACGCCTTCTTGCCGTGAATCCAGACCGGGTGGAAGCCCTGCTTGAACGGGTCGTTGTACCTGAGGTTCACGACGTCGCCGGCGTAAGTGCTCGCGGCGGTGGCGGTATCGAGTCCCGGTGCCATCGTCGTCGCCGTCCCCGCCACTGCGGATGAATCGAGCTGCCCGGCGGCCGCAGCCGGCGTTCCAGCATCCTTGGTCGTGCAGGCGCCTAACCACACCGCCGCAGCGGTTCCGGCGCCGAGCCGAATGAAGCCCTTCCGTGATACACTCTGACCGCTCGTGCTCTCCTTCTCCATACGCACCTCCGAGTGAACAAGTATCTCGACAACGTGCCACCAGGCACTCGCCCGGACGAGTCATCCAGAGGCAGACCTCTCGTCGGATCGAGGTCTGCCCGGGCGCCGCATGCGGAAACCGGTGCAAGTCGAGCGCCATGCGCCAGCGGAACCGCCCGCGGACGAGCGTTGAAGGGGCGGTGGCCACTCCGGGCCGCTACGGCCCGCCGTTCCGTCTGCCCAGACCTCCCCAGTCTGACCGCACGGAAACTCCCGCTCGTGCTGGACATCCCCCTCACGACAGGAGAGATTCGAGGGCAGGCGTTCCCGGGGCGACAGCGGGCAACGTCGCCGGGCACCGACGATCGGCACCACGTCCTGATCGACACGCTCCGCGCCTCGGCCCTCGTCTGGTCCTCCTTCCTCCGCCGCATGCCGCAGAACCACACCACCCTCCTCGATGCGCGCGCCATGGATCGCATGCTGCGCCGCATGGCCGACGAGATCGTCGAACTCAACAACGGCACGGAAGGTCTCCTGATCGTCGGCATTCAGCGCCGTGGTGTGCAGCTCGCCAGCCGGATCGTCGCCTCCATCAAGGAGCGCGAACATGTGGATGTCCCCAGCGGCGCCCTCGACATCACCCTCTATCGCGACGATCTCCAGACGGTTGGCCCGCGTCCCGTGGTTGGCCCCACGGACCTGCGCTGGCCGGTCGACGACCAGCACGTCGTGATCGTGGATGACGTGCTCTACACCGGGCGCACCATTCGCGCAGCCCTGGACGAACTGGCCGACTTCGGGCGCCCTCGGCGCATCGGGCTCGCCGTCCTGATCGATCGCGGTGGCCGGGAGCTCCCCATCCAGCCGGACGTCGTCGGCAAGACGCTCGAGATCTCCGCGGGACAACGCATCGACGTCCTGGTCTCGGAACTGGACGACCGGGACGCCGTGATCCTCGCCGGCACCGCGTGACGAGCGCCCTCGGGAAGGACCTGCTCGGACTCGAGCCCCTCTCGAGCGACCAGATCCGCCTCATTCTCGACACCGCCGGGCCCTTCAAGGAGATCAGCGAGCGGGCCATCAAGAAGGTGCCCACGCTTCGCGGCTCCACCATCGTCAACCTGTTTTTCGAGCCCTCCACCCGCACGCGGATCTCCTTCGAGTTCGCCGAGAAGCGGCTCTCCGCAGACACGGTGAATGTGGCGTCGGCCGGATCCAGCGTGAGCAAGGGCGAGACGCTTGTGGACACGGCGCGCAATCTCGAGGCGATGCGGATCGACATGGTCGTCATCCGCCACGGTGCCTCTGGCGCCGCGCAGTTCCTCGCCGAGCGCATCGAGTCGAATGTGATCAACGCGGGCGACGGCACGCATGAGCATCCCACGCAGGGCCTGCTCGATCTGCTCACGCTGCGCGATCACTTCGGCAGCCTCGAAGGTCTGAAGGTCTGCATCTGCGGTGACGTGCTGCACTCGCGCGTGGCCCGCTCCAACATCTGGGGCCTGCGAAAGATGGGCGCCGAGGTGGGTGTCTGTGGTCCGCGGTCGCTGCTGCCGAATGCGATCGACGACATGGGCGTCGTGGTGTTCGAGCACATCGAGGAGGCCATCGCGTGGGCCGACGCGCTCAACGTCCTCCGGCTGCAGCTCGAGCGCATGCACGGCGGCTTCATCCCGTCCCAGCGCGAATACAACCGCGTCTTCGGCGTCTCGCGTGAACGGCTCGAACGCGCGCCGCGCGACATCCTGATCCTGCACCCTGGTCCCATGAATCGTGGCGTCGAGATCGACTCCGATGTGGCCGATGGCCCGCACAGCGTGATCCTCGAGCAGGTGACGAATGGCGTCGCCGTGCGGATGGCGGTGCTTTACCTGCTTTCGGGAGGCCCGCCGGAGCTGGCCGAGGCGGCCAAGGGAGGCAGGCGATGAGCGAGCGGAGTGTACTGCTGCGCGGCGGGCGCGTGATCGATCCCTCAACGCAGCGCGACGAGACGACAGACCTGCTGATTACCGGCGACGCAATCGAAGCGATTGGTCGCCTGGGTGACGTGCGGCGCGATGGGGATGCGATGCAGACCCTCGATTGCACCGGCCTGGTGGTGAGTCCCGGCTTCATCGATGTGCACTGCCATCTGCGGGAACCGGGGCGCGAAGAAGTGGAGACGATCGCCACCGGTGCACGCGCCGCGGCCGCTGGCGGCTTCACGGCCGTGTGTGCGATGCCCAACACCGATCCGGTCACCGACAACCAGGCGGCCGTGGGGTTCATCCTCGCGCAGGCGGCGCGCGCAGGCGGAGCACGCGTCTACCCCATCGGGGCGATCACCATCGGGCAGAAGGGAGAGCGACTCGCGGAGTTCGGCGAGATGATTGCCGCCGGAGCGGTGGCAGTGAGCGACGACGGGCATCCGGTGGCCAGTGCGCAGATGATGCGCACGGCGCTGGAGTACGCACGCGGCTTCAACATCCCGGTGGCGGATCACTGCGAGGAGCCCACCCTGGCGGCAGGCGGTGCCATGCACGAGGGCCTCATGAGCGCGCGACTCGGCCTCCCGGGCATTCCCGCGGAAGCCGAAGAGATCATGGCCATCCGCGACATCCTGCTGGCGAAGCTCACCGGTGGACATGTGCATCTCTGCCACATGAGCACCCGGGGATCCGTGGAGCTGATCCGGTGGGGCAAGGAGCGCGGCATTCGAGTGACGGCAGAGGTGTGTCCGCATCACCTCTCCCTCACGGAAGACGCCGTGGAGGGCTACAACACGAACGCCAAGATGAATCCTCCCCTCCGCACCACGCGTGATGTACAGGCGCTGCAGGAGGCAGTACGCGACGGCACGATCGACGTGATCGCCACGGATCATGCGCCACATCACTACGACGAGAAGGAACGCGAGTTCACCGACGCGCCCAATGGCATCATCGGGCTCGAGACCGCGCTGGCGATCAATCTCACGTGGCTGGTGCATCAAGGCGGGATGTCGCTCCCCCTGCTGATCGAGCGCATGGCATGCGCGCCAGCACGGATCTTCCATCTGCCGGGCGGTACCCTGGCGGCCGGAGCCCCAGCGGATATCACGATCTTCGATCCGGATCGGGAATGGACGGTGAATCCCGCGTTGTTCCGCTCGAAGGGACGCAACACTCCGTACGCCGGCCAGCAACTCCGTGGCGTGGTGCAGGGGACAATCGTCGGTGGACGGCAGGTGTACACAGCCTCATGAGCGCATGGTGCGCCAGGTGCGACGACGTACCGCCGGAGAAACGAGCATGAGCGAGAAGCAGTCAGCGCGGCCAACGAAGACCGCACCGCCACCGAACGACGCTTCCATCGAGGGCGTGCACGCCCTCATGGACGAGCGCCGTCAGTACGAAAGCTGGCTCTCGGCGCTCGACGCGCGGCGCGACACGACGCCGGAGCGTGTCTTTACGCGAGTGCGTGCCGACTACGCCGCGCGATTGGACGCAGTGGTCGCGCGGCTCGTGTCGCACGCGGGAGCGCTGCGCGCCGAGGTCGAGCGGCTCACGACGGCGCTCTCCGACGAGCACACGCAACAACAGCAGACGGAAGACGAACGCGCCGAGGCGGAGCTGCGGGCGCATGTGGGCGAGCTGGCCCCAGCAGACTGGCAGCGCGTGGCCGCGGCGAGCGACGAGCGACTCGCGACGATCGCGCGCCGGCGCGAGGAGCTGCAGTCCTCGCTCGACCAGACCCGCGACATCCTCGCTGATGCGGAGCGGCCCACACCGGCACTTGCGTCGCCGGCGATCGCGCGGGACACGACGGCGGTGCCCGATACGGCGGAAGCGTCGCTCTTCACGCCGGGAGGCAGCGCGCCGATCGCGGCGAACGATACCGTAGCGGCGAGCTCCGCGGGTGAGCACACGACCCAGGAGAGCGTACCGGCAGAGCTTCCGCCGCACGTCATCGCGGCAGAGGCGGCCCTCAATGACGAAGACCAGCCGCCCGCGTCAAAACGGGCATCAGCGCCGGACCGCCAGGGCTTTGACGAGCTCGCATTTCTCAGCTCGGTGGTAGACACGCCATCAGGCTCGATGGATCGTGCGCCGCAGGAGCCCCCCGACGAGAAGTCCCGCCGCGATTCCTTCGCCCTGCGCTCGCAGGATGACGAGATCGAGCATCTGGACGAAAGTCAGGAGCCGGCGCTGCCGGCGACGGCGGGCAAGCCGCGCGCAGGGGCCAAGCCGCTTGCTGACAACATCACGGGGAGCAGTCCCATCGTGCTGAAGGACCCGGGCCAGGATGGCGCGAAGACGCTCACCTGCGCCGAGTGCAGTGCGATGAACTATCCCACGGAGTGGTATTGTGAGCGATGCGGGGCGGAGCTCGCGTCGCTCTGAGCGTTCGAGCAGCCGCATTGCACGAAGGGCCGCTCTGCGGTGGCAGAGCGGCCCTTCGTGGTTCACCCAATGCTGCCGTCAGGCGGCGGCGTGCTTCGAAATCTGGCTCTTGTGCCGGGCCGCCTTGTTCTTGTGCACGAGACCTTTGCGCGCAGCGCGGTCCAGCAGGCTCACGGCCTCGGTGCGCTCTTCGAGGGACGACGAGGGAGTGTTGGCCTTCTTGAGCGCGGTGCGCAGCGCGGAACGCTGGGCGCGATTGCGCGCCGTGGCGGCGCGGGTCTTCCGCATGTTCTTCTTCGCGGATGCGATATTCGGCACGACAGATCTCCGGAAATGCAATAAGGATCGCGGTTGGTCGCGAGCCACAAAAGCTATTCCTGCCGGGTCGGGAAGTCAAGCGGCCACACAGCTTTACTCTCCTTTCCACCGCGAGTAGCTTACGCGGCGAGCACCCCCGGCCGTACTGGCCCCACGCCGTCTCCGTCCCGCCCGTTGCCACTCCTCCAGAAGATACTGCTCGTCGCGCCGATCTTGCTGCTGTCGGTGATCGCGCACGAGATCGCACATGGCTACGCCGCGCTGTGGCAAGGCGACCGCACGGCGCTCGATGCCGGCCGGCTGAGCTGGAATCCCATTCGCCACATCGATCCCTACCTCACGATCCTGCTCCCGCTCGTGATGCTGATCGGGAGCAACGCCCTCGCCGGACGCAGCGTGGTCTTCGGCGGGGCGCGGCCCGTGCCCGTGGACCCGCGCAACTACCGCAACCCGAAGCTCGGCGACATCATCGTCTCGCTGGCCGGCGTGGTGACGAATGCCATCGTCGCGCTGCTCTGCTGTCTCCTCATCGTCGCGAGCGGCGCGCTGGGACACGCGGTCCCCGCGCTCGGCGAGACGATCGGTATCCTTCAGGCGATGATGGTGATCGGCGTGCTGCTCAACATGGGGCTCATCGCGTTCAACCTGCTGCCCATCCCGCCGCTCGATGGCTCGCATGTGATGAAGTACCTGCTGCCGCGCCCGCTCGCGATCCGCTATGTGCAGTTTGCGCGCTACGGGCTGCTGGTGCTGATGCTGCTGCTGTTCGTCGGCGACGGGCTGCTGATGGCGTGGTACCGTCCGGCCTTCTTCGTGACCGAACGCCTGATCGGCAGCGTGGACACGTTCATTCTGCCCACGGCCGAGCGGTGGTTGCAGTGACATCGGCCGCGCCGTGGATGCACTCGGAGGGGCAGGCGACGCCGGCGTCGTTCGTGGTGGAACTCACGGAGTTTTCCGGGCCGCTGGATCTGCTGCTCACCCTGATCCGTGAGGAGCAGCTCGACATCTACGATATCCCCATCGCCAAGGTGGCGGCGCAATTCGTGGAGCGCATTCGCTCCCTGCAGCTGAACGAGGCGGCCGAATACCTGGAGATGGCCGCACGACTGCTGCGCATCAAGGCGCAGATGCTGCTCCCGCGCGCCGAAGGCGAGGAGGCCTGGGACGATCCGCGCGCGGAGCTGGTGCGGCGACTGCTGGAGTACCAGCAGATGCGCGAAGTGGTGGATGTCCTGGAGCGCGCCGGCGAGGAGCGACGCAACCGATTCGGACGCGCGTATCTCCCGACGGCCGCCGCACCGCCGGAAGCTCCGCTTGCCCTTTCGCTCTCCGAGCTGCTGGCCGCGGTCGACCGCATTCTGCGCGTCACGCGTGACCCGGCGGTGCACGATGTGGTGCCCCGCGCCGTTGACGTTCCGGGCGCCATCACGGTGATTCGCGCACTGCTCAGCCTCCGCGCCACGGCACGCTGGACTGACATCGTGGCCCGCGACGCCGAGCCCTGGCAGGTGCTTTCCAGCCTGCTCGGTCTGCTCGAGATGGCCAAGCTCGGCGAGTGCCGCGTGAACCAGCCCATTCCTTTCGCCAACGTCCAGATCACTCGTGAATCCGCTAGCGAAGCTGCTTGAAGCCGCCCTCTTCGCGAGCGCGCGCCCCATTGCCACGCGTGAACTCGCGTCGCTCGAGCCTGAGTCGTCAAAGGCCGCCGTCGCGGCCGCGCTCGACGAGCTGCGCGAGCACTACGACGTGGACGGCCATGGCGTGGAGCTCGTGGAGATCGGCGAGGGCTGGCAGATTCTCACGCGTGCCGAGTACACGGAGGCCATCGAACGGGCGCAGCTGGCGTCGCGCCCCGCGCGGCTGAGTGCGGCGGCGCTCGAGACGCTGGCGTTGATCGCGTACCGACAGCCGCTGGGGCGCGCCGAGATCGAGGAGATCCGCGGAGTGTCTGTGGGCAGTGTGCTCAAGTCGCTGCACGAGCGCGGCCTGATCGACGTGGTCGGACGCGGAGAGGGGATGGGCCGGCCGCTGCACTACGGCACCACGCCCATCTTCCTGGAGTATTTCGCCCTGCGTCACCTCGAGGAACTGCCCCGGGCAGACGAGCTGGCAGTGGCGCTGCGCACTGCACCCAAGGCACTCTGATGGGCGAATCGATGCGGATCCAGCGGGCGTTGGCCCGGGCAGGCGTGCTCTCGCGCCGGAAGGCCGAAGAGCTGGTGGCCAATGGCCGAGTGACGGTCAACGGGACGCTGGCGCAGGTGGGGCAAGCAGTGGACCCCGAGCGCGACGTCATCATGGTGGACGGTACGCGGATCGGCTCCCCATCGCCTCTCGAATGGTTCGTGCTGAACAAGCCGACCGGCGTCATCACCTCGCGCAACGATCCCGAAGGACGGCGCACGGTGTTCGATCTCGTGCCCGCGCGTCCGGGACTGACGTATGTTGGCCGGCTGGACTTTCTCACGGAAGGCGTCCTGCTGCTCACGACTGATGGCGCGGCGGCACATCGGCTCACGCATCCCAGTCACGAGGTGGAGCGCACGTACGTGGCGCACGTCACCGGCGACGGTGAGTCGGCGGCGGAGCAGGCCCGCTACGGCGTGGAGCTGGAGGATGGACTGGTGCGCCCGAAGAAGGTGCGCGCGGAAAAAACCTGTCGCGGGCGATGGGAACTGACCCTCACCCTGAAGGAAGGACGCAACCGCGAGGTGCGCCGGTTGTGTGAGGCCCTGGGCCTCGCCGTGGACCGCCTTGTGCGTGTGCGGTTCGGACCCGTGGAGCTCGGCGATCTGGCCGTCGGCAAGGTGCGTTCGCTCACTCGGCCCGAACGTGCAGCCCTCGAACAGTTGTAGCCCGCGGAGCTTCGTGCAGGCGCTGGTGTAGTGCTCGTGACGGCCCGGACCTACTGACCACCCGACTCCCCGCATCTCATGGCAACTCAAGCG
>JBBSVF010000129.1:0-8422 GCA_038233745.1 Gemmatimonadales bacterium | reverse complement strand
TCCATCTCAACGCGGGAGCTTCATGTCCAGAAAACGATACGCGCTCGGCGATCACGTCTCATGGAATTCGGAAGCCGGTCGCGTCCGCGGAACCATCACGCGCGTCGTCACGTCGGCGATCACCTTCAAGGGCTACACCGTACACGCGACCGCGGAAGAACCACAATACGAAATTGCCAGTGATACGACGGATCACGTCGCCATGCACAAGGGGTCGGCGCTCACGAAGCTGCGGTCGTGAGGCCACCAGTCTCCTGAATTGGCAGCGCCGCGCTCCGTGTATTTGACCGCGTTCGAAAGCAGGTTGGAGACGATCTGTCGAATTCTGGACCCATCGGTCTGGCGTATCGGAAGAACGCGAGCACCAGACTCGGCTCGCGCTCGGTCGCGCTTGTTTGCCAGCTTCGCGCCTTCCGTGAGGCAGTCGGTCGCTCAACGCCGAGCTGACATTTCGCCAGGTACAACACCGCAGGCTACGGCATCCCTTCGGCCCGTGTCCAGGCTACGTTATACTGGGCTCTCAGGTGCCACCGCACTCTGGCCCGGAACGCGCATGAACAGCCGCATCGCGTCACCCCGTCTCCCCAGCACGCCCCCACCTGAAGGTACATATCGGTAGTCCGTCGCTCGCCGCATTGCTTCGCCGCCTGCTCCCCAGCGCCCGCTCAAGCGCTGACGACCTCGTCGTGGGACCGCTGCGCGGCCAGCCGCTTGGCCCCGAGCGCCTTGCCGATCGGGCGGAGAAGGTAGCCCGCGGGCAGCGGGTCGTGGAGGGGCGCCGCAAGCGGCTCACCGCGCCCCTGCTCGCGCGTCTCAACACGACCCGCCGAGTGCTGGACAACGCGCACGTTCGCCTCGCGGCCTACACCGCCGCGGGTGGCGACGTGGGGCCGGCGGGCGACTGGCTGCTGGACAACTTCCATGTGGTGCAGGAGCACATCCGCGAGGTGCACGAGAGCCTGCCCCGCGGGTACTACCGTGAGCTGCCGGTGCTCGCCGAAGGCCGGCTGGCGGGCTACCCGCGGGTGTACGAATTGGCAGTCACCCTCATTTCGCACACCGAGGGCCGCGTCGATCTCGATAGCGTCTCGCTGTTCGTCGCCGCGTTCCAGAAGGTCGCGCCGCTGTCGATTGGCGAGCTCTGGGCGATCCCCGCCATGCTGCGCCTCGGCTCACTCGAGAGCGTGCGTCGCATGACATTGCGCACGGTCGAGCGCCTGGACGAAATGGACCAGGCGGACGAGTGGGCGGCACGCCTCGAGGGGGCGAGCGACGACGGCCTCCGTGCGCTGCGCCGCGACCTCGCCAGCTTCATCGCCTCGCCCCCGGCACTCACGGCCACCATGATCGCGCGACTGCTGCGGCGTCTTCGCCCGATCCGGGGCGCGAACCCGCCGCTCATCCAGTTCGAGGAATGGATTGCGGACAATGCCCTGAGCGCGGAAGAGGCAGGCGCCTTCGCGACGCATCGCCTGGCGCTCACGCAGCTCATGATGGCCAACAGCATCACGAGCCTGCACGCGATCACGCATGCCGACTGGCGCGTGTTCGTGGAGGCCCAGAGTGTCATGGAAGCTGTGCTGCGCGAAGATCCCGCGGGGTGGTACGCGAGCATGACCTTCGCCACGCGCGACCATTACCGGCATGTGGTGGAACGCGTTGCGAAACGCACGGACACCGACGAGTCACGCGTCGCCCGGCTCGCCATCGAGTTGGCTGAGGCAGGCGGAAAGGGCGCGCGCGAATCGCATGTGGGCTACTACCTGATCGACGCGGGACTTCGAACGCTGGAAGCACGGTTTGGCTACACGGCGTCGCTGGGCGAGTCGGTCCAGCGCTGGATCCATCGCCATCCCACCGTGGTGTACACTGGCGGCCTTGCGCTGGGCACGACGTCGGCCCTCGCGCTGGTGATGCGCATGGTGGCACCGCCCTCCCTGGGAACGGCCATGGTGGTGCTGCTCGTGGCACTGCTCCCCGCCACCGAGGTCGCGCTCACGCTGGTGAACCAGCTGGTGACGACGCTGCTCCCGCCGCGGCTGCTGCCCAAGCTGGACCTCGGTGAACCGGAGGGCATCCCACCCTCCCTGCGGACAGCCGTGGTGGTTCCCATCCTGCTCGGCAGCACCGCCGCCGTCCGCGACGCGCTCGAACATCTCGAGGTGCAGTTTCTCGCCAACCGCGACCCGTGCCTGCACTTCGCGCTCCTCAGTGACTTCAGGGATTCACCCACCGAATCGCGGCCGGAAGACGCCAGCATCATCCACGCAGCCACGGAGGGAATCCGCGACCTCAACACGCGCTACGCCCCGACCACGCGCGATGCCTTTTTCCTCTTCCATCGCGACCGCCTGTGGAACGCCACGGAGGGCACGTGGATGGGCTGGGAGCGGAAGCGGGGCAAGCTCGGGCAATTCAACGCCTTCCTGCGCGGCGGTGAAAACGCCTTTTCCACGGTGGTGGGAGATACGACCCTCCTCGCCGAATGCCGTTATGTGATCACGCTCGACGCGGACACCGTCCTCCCACCGGGCGCCGCACGTGTGCTGGTTGGCGCCATCGCGCATCCGCTCAACCGCGCCGAGTTCGACGCGGGCGAGGGACGCGTCACGCGTGGATACGGCATCCTGCAACCGCGCGTGGGCGTGTCGCTGCCCAGCGCGTACCGCTCGCGCTTCGCGTCGATCCACTCCGGCCATCCTGGGGTGGACCCGTACACCACGGCGGTCTCGGATGTGTATCAGGACCTGTTCGGTGAGGGGAGCTTCACCGGCAAGGGCATCTACGACGTGGACGCCTTCGAGGCCTCTACACACGGCCGGTTCGCCGAGAACACCCTGCTCTCGCATGACCTGATCGAGGGCAGCTATGCGCGCGCCGGCCTCGCCACGGACATCATCCTCTACGACGACTATCCAGCCCAGTATCTCAGTTACAGCCGGCGCAAGCGACGCTGGATCCGTGGCGACTGGCAGCTCGTGGGGTGGCTCCTGCCCCAGCGCGCCGGAAGCCCGCGCGGTCACCTCTCGCTGCTCTCTCGCTGGAAGATCTTCGACAACCTGCGCCGCAGCCTGCTCGAGATAGCGCAGCTCGCGCTGCTCGTCACGGGATGGATCGCGTTTCCCCACGCCGCGCTGCGCTGGACACTCATCGGCGCGGGCTTCATCGCCGCTCCCTGGGTGATCGCGCTCGTGCTGGCTGTGCTGCGTCCGCCCTTCGACCGTTCATGGCAGGCGTATTACGGCGCCGTCTGGGCCGACGCCGTCGTCAGCGCCAAGCAGGTCGTGCTGGCCGCCGCCTTCCTGCCGCACCAGGCCTGGTCGTCAGCGAGTGCCATTCTCCGCACCCTCTGGCGACTGGCCGTCTCCCGCCGGCACCTGCTGGAGTGGCAGACGTCGTCTGACGCCGAGCAGCATGCATCCGGCTCACTCACCGGAGTGCTGCACGCCATGTGGCCCGCGCTTGCGACCGTCGCGATACTCGGCGCTCTCATCGTGCGACACGCGATGCAACTGGGTGTGGGCACAACGCTCCTGCTCGCGGCCGTCGCACCGCCCATGGCGTTGTGGTTCGCCTCGCCACTCATCGCACGCTGGCTCACGCGTCGCCCTCCGGTGGCCGAGCGGCGCCTGACTCGCGCCGCGCAGGAGCTCGCGGTGCGCTACGCGCGGCTCCATTGGGCGTACTTCGATACCTTCGTGAGCGAGGCCACGCACTGGCTCGCCCCCGACAACTTCCAGGACGACCCCGCCCCCGTCGTCGCGATGCGCACGTCGCCAACGAACATGGGCCTGCAGCTCATGGCCGTGATCAGCGCGGAGGAGCTGGGCTTCATCGACCTCGACGAGATGACGAACCGGCTCGAGCGAACCTTCGCGTCGCTCACCAGCATGCGCCGGTATCGCGGCCATTTCTACAACTGGTACAACCTGCACGACCTGCAGGTGCTGGAGCCGGCCTACATCTCCACCGTGGACAGCGGCAACCTGGCGGGTCACCTCCTGGCCGTCCGTCAGGCGTGCGCCGCGCTCCCCACTGAACGCACGGTCACGCCCGCGTTGGCAGCGCGGCTTGCGGCGCTCTCGGAGCGGGCGCTGGCGTTCGTGGTCGCGATGGAGTTCGGCTTCCTGTTCGACGACACGCGGAAGTTGTTCGCGATCGGCTACCACGAGGGTTCGCGCACACTCGACTCGTCGTATTACGACCTGCTGGCGTCCGAGGCGCGGCTGGCCAGCTTCGTGGCCATCGCCAAATGCGACGTCCCTGTGGACCATTGGTTTCACCTGGACCGCACGCTCACGCGCTCCGGCGGCGCCACCGCGCTGGTGTCGTGGAGTGGCAGCATGTTCGAGTACCTTATGCCCGTGCTCGTCATGCGATCGCTGCCCTTCACGGTGCTCGCGCAGACCTACCGTGGTGCGGTGGACCGGCAGATGGCGTACGGCACGGAGCGCGGCGTGCCGTGGGGCGTGAGCGAGAGCGCGTACAACCTGCGCGACCGGCACCTCACCTACCAGTATCGCGCCTTCGGCGTGCCGGACCTGGCCCTCAAGCGCGGGCTCGGCCGCGACCTCGTGGTGGCCCCGTACGCCTCGGCGCTCGCGGCGATGATCGATCCCCAGCAGTCGCTCGCCAACCTCGAGCGTTTCGAGGGGAAGGGCGCACTCGGCGAGTACGGCTTTCGCGACGCCGTGGATTACACGCGCCCCGATCCCGGCCTGCGGTACGGCGTGGTGCACAACTACATGGCGCATCATATCGGCATGAGCCTCGTCGCACTCACCAACGCGCTCTCGGGCGACGTCTGGCAGCGGCGCTTTCATGCGGAGCCGCTCGTGATGGCCGCGGAACTGTTGCTGCACGAGCGAATTCCGAGACGCCTCATGCTGCAGGAGGTACAGACGGCGCGCGCCGACGAAGCGCTCCCGGATCCCACCGTTCAGCATCCGTTCGTGCGCACGGTGAACGATGTCAACGCGACAGCGCCTCGCGTCGCACTGCTCGGACGGCTGCCGTACACGATCATGCTCACGCACAGCGGGGGCGGGTATAGCCAGTACGATGGACTCGCTGTCACGCGGTGGCGCGCCGATGGCACCAGCAGCGATACCGGACAGTTCTGCTACCTGAAGGACGTCGGGTCGGGGCGCGTCTGGTCGGCGGCGTACCAGCCCGTCTGCGCGCCGGCCGACGACTACCACGCACTGCTCGCGACAGACCGCGTCACCTTCGAGCGCGTCGACGGCGACCTCGAAACGCGCACCGAGATCGCGGTGTCGCCGGAGGATTTCGCCGAGGTGCGTCGCGTGACGGTGACGAACACCGGAACGGTGAGCCGGAGTGTGGAGCTCACGAGCTACGGAGAGATCGTGCTGGCCCCAGCCGCCACGGAGCGCGCTCATCCCGCCTTTGCCAACCTGTTCGTGGAAACGGAGTGGCATGGGTGGTGTTCTGCCATCACCGCCACTCGGCGTCCGCGCACGGCGTCCGAGCATCCGGTGGTCTGCGTGCACGTGGTCGCGATCGGCGAGGAACAGGAGGGCGACGTCACCTGCGAAACCGACCGCGCGCGCTTCATCGGCCGCGGGCGCTCGACACTCGATCCCGTGGCGCTCGAGACCGATGGGCCGCTGTCCGGCACCACCGGCTCGGTGCTGGACCCCGTGTTCGCGCTGCGTGTTCGCGTTCGCGTGGCGCCTGGACAAGCGGCGTCGGTCTCCTTCACCACCCTCGTCGCCACGTCGCGCGACCGCGCCTTCGTGCTGGCGGATCGCTACCACGATCCGCGCACCGTGCAGCGCGCGCTCGACCTCGCGTGGAGCGCCACGCAGATGGAATTGCGTGAGCTGTCTGTCACCCCCGCCGAGGCCGCGCTCTATCAGGACATGGCGGGTCACCTCTTCTTTCCCGTGCAATCGTTGCGGGCCGCGCAGGAGGAGATGCGCCGCAACGAGGGCGGCCAGCCACTTCTCTGGGCGCAGGGCATCTCCGGTGACTGGCCCATCGTGCTCGCGTCCATCGAGGACGTGGAGGGCATCGACACCCTGCGCCAGCTCTTCGCGGCGCATCATTACTGGCGCCGGCGCGGCGTGATGGCCGACCTCGTCATCGTCAACGAGCACCCGCCCAGCTACGCGCAGGAGCTCGCGGGCGATATTCTCGACGCGATGTACGCCTCCGACGAGCCGGATTCACTGGACGTGCCGGGCGGCGTGTTCCTGCGGCGCAGTGACCAGATGGACCCCGCGGCGCGCCTGATGCTGCGCGCCACTGCGCGGCTGCATGTGCGGTGCGACGGACGTTCGTTGAAGTCGATCATGGATGGCGCCCCGGTGCCGCGCGCAGCCCCTGTACTCCTCCAACCGCCGCACCCAGCGTCGCGTCCGGAGACAGGCATCGCGTCGCCAGATGACATTGCGAGCGCTACACGAGACTTCGACAACGACATCGGCGACGTCACTGCGGCCGGCGCGTACGAGCTGCGCGTGATGGGTGACGCCGTTCCTCCCGCACCCTGGTGCAATGTGGTGGCCCATGAGACGGGCGGCTTCATGGTGTCCGAGCGCGGCGCGGGAAGCACCTGGGCGGGCAGCAGCTACTTCTTCCGGCTGACCCCCTGGCGCAACGACCCCGTCAGCGACCTTCCCGGCGACGCACTCTATCTGCGCGACGATGAATCGGGTGAACTGTGGAGTGCCACACCGGCTCCCGTGCGCAGCGATCGTCCCTATGACGTCACGCATCGCCAGGGTGCCTCCGACTACGGGCATCGACACGCCGGCATCGAGAGCACCCTCACCATCGGCCTCTCGCCGGATGCGGCCGTTCGCCTGTCCTTGCTGACCCTCACGAACCACTCGGACCGCGCTCGCCGCCTCACCATCACCGCGTACGCCGAGTGGACACTCGGCGCCCTCCGCGAGAATACGCAGCACCAGGTGCTCACTGCGTTCAACGAGGAGCAGGACGCAGTAATCGCTCGCAACTACTTCGATCCTCAGTTTGCGGGCTGGGTTGCCTTCAGCGCCCTGAGCGAGACAGTGGCGAGCCACACCGGCGACCGCACAGCCTTCCTCGGGCGCAATGGCAGCATGGTAAGCCCACTGGCCATTCGCGCCGGTGCAGGCCCGCTCGACGGCGTCACGGGCGCCGGCCTGGATCCCTGCGCTGCTCTGCAGTGCGTGATCGAACTCGCGCCCGGCGAGACACGCGAGATCGCCGCCGTGCTCGGCGCGGCGGAAGGTATGGAGGCGGCGCTGGCGCTCGTCGCGCGGTATCGCGATGTGCCAACCAGCCGCGACGCGATCAACGCCACAGTGGATGCATGGACGAGACGCCTGGCAGTGGTGCGGGTGAGCACACCCGATGCGTGTTTCGACGCGATGCTGAACCACTGGACGCTCTACCAGGCGCTCAGTTGTCGCATGTGGGCCCGGTCGGCCTTGTATCAGAGCAGCGGCGCGTACGGTTTCCGTGATCAACTGCAGGATGTCCTCGCCTTCCTGTATGCCGAGCCCGGTGTGGCGCGCGAGCACATCCTGCGCGCGGCATCCCGTCAGTTCGTGGAGGGCGACGTACAACACTGGTGGCATCCGCTCAGTGGCCGCGGCGTGCGCACGCGCTTCTCGGACGATCTCGTATGGCTGCCGTACGTTGTACACCGGTACGTGCAGGTCACCGGTGATCGCACCGTGCTGGACGAGCGCGTTCCCTTTATCACCATGCGCGAGCTCGAGCCGGGCGAGCAGGAAGCGTACGACCTTCCCTCGGTGAGCGACGAAACCGGCACCGTGTATGACCACTGCCTGCGGGCGCTCCGGCAAGCGTGTACCACGGGAGTTCACGGGTTGCCGCTGATGGGCGCCGGCGACTGGAATGACGGGATGAACCGCGTGGGGATCGAGGGCCGAGGGGAGAGTGTGTGGCTCGCCTGGTTCCTGATAGCCACGCTGCGGGACTTCGCGCCGGTGGCGGCGTCGCGAGGCGACGACACCGTGGCCGCCGAACTGCGCGCGCACGCCGATGCGTATGCGGCAGCCGTGGAACAAAATGCGTGGGACGGCGAGTGGTACCGTCGCGCCTACTACGATGACGGCACCCCGCTCGGCTCCGCCAGCCAGCTCGAATGCCGCATCGATTCCATCGCGCAGAGCTGGAGCGTCATCTCGGGGGCCGGCAATCCCGAGCGCGCCGCGCAGTCGATGAAGTCGTTCGAGACGCATCTCGTCGACGAGCCGGGGCGCATGCTCCTGCTCCTCACGCCGCCCTTCAATCGCACCCCGAACGATCCCGGGTACATCAAGGGCTATCTCCCTGGCGTGCGCGAGAACGGCGCACAATACACGCATGCCGCGCTGTGGGCCGTCCTGGCCACCGCGTTGCGCGGCGATGGCGATCGTGCCTTTGCGCTGTATCAGATGCT
>JBBSVF010000128.1:0-8455 GCA_038233745.1 Gemmatimonadales bacterium | reverse complement strand
CGCCAATCCACGGCCGGGTACGCATACTGCCAGAAGCGGAGCCGCGAATCCGACGCGTATTCGGACGACATCGGGCGCATCACGCGTGCCACGTCCTTGTCTTCCTGAACTCCGTGCGCCTGGTGCGGATGCGGCTGGATACGCCTGCACGAGTCGCGGAAGGCGCGGAGAGTGTGCGTGCGACTGCGAGGAGAGCGACGTAGGGGAAGCGCGCCGCCTCGACTCGAACGAGGGAGAACCGCGCACCGGGATCGCCAGGCGGTGGAAACTCGCGACTTGCAATCTGGCACCTTTTATGCCGCGTAAATGCTAGAATCCATCGAATCGTCGCTGGATTGCGCACTGCCCACACCTCCGCCGGATTACGACATGAACCCGACATTCCGTGCCCTCGTTCGCCGCGGTTCCCTCGCTCTGGCCGTCGCGTCATTGGCGGCGTGCTCCACCAAAACCAGTGACGGTACTGCCACGGCGGGCGACTCGCTCGGCACAGGTATGGCTCCCGCCCCCGCAGCCGCGGCCGGCACCCAGCCGATGGCCAGCATGAGTGGCGACTCCGGGATGACCGGAATGCAGGCCTCCGGCAGCATGGCCGGCATGGAGATGACTGGCGACGCTGATCGGGACTTCCTTCGCATGATGAGTGACCATCACAAAGGTCTCTCCAGCATGGCGCATCACGCGAAGGAGATGAAGCTCCCGGTGGCCGTCGATGCAAAGAAGATCGACACCAAACAGGACGGCGAGATCGACAGGATGGTGACGATGCTCGAGACGCAATACAAGGATCCGTACGCCCCGAAGGTCATGGCCGGCGACCGGGAGATGATCGACGCGCTCAAGGGCAAGACCGGCAGCGACTATCAGAAGACCTTCTACGAGAACGTCGTCCAACATCATCAGGCGGCGCTCGCGATGATCAACGACTATCTCCCCAAGGCCAGGAGCCCGGAGGTGAAGGCCATGGCCGAGAAGATGAAGGTGGACCAGACGAAGGAGATTGCCGAGTTTCAGCAGAAGGCGGGGAAGCTCTGACCTCGAGCGTCTGCCGAAGAATTACCAGAAGACACGATGACCTCGCTCGCTCGCGATCTCCTCGTCGACCGCGTCCCGATCGGCTGGTTTGCATTGACCGCTATTGGACTGCTGTACGGCGTGGGAGATCCGGTCCTCGCCGGAGCTGCGCGTCATGAAGCCGCCCATCGCGCCCGCCCAGGTTCACTTCGTTCCGGAGAAAACATGCCCGTCCTCTCACGCTCGCATCCCCGCCGCCGTCATGCGTGGCGCGGGGCGGTATTCGCCGCCACCATCGGCACACTCACTGTCGTGTCGACTGCGACGGCGCATGACTTCTGGATCATTCCCGACCTGTTCGCCATTGCCGGAAATTCCACGTCGCACATCAATGGCCGCTCGGGCACGCGCTTCCCCGCCGGGTCCGCGGTGCAGCCAGCCCGCGTCGCAGACGCCCGCATCATCGGCGCCGCCGGACAGACGAAGATCACCGAGATGAGCGTCGAGGGCGGATCCCTTCGGCTGCACCAGAAACCCGCCACCGCTGGACAGTATCTCGTGGCGGTGAAGCTCACTCCACGCGTCACGCGGTCCACACCCGCTGGGCTGTTGCGCTTCCTGCGCGCCGAGAGTGCGTCGGCGGAAGCGGCACGCCTGGAGCGCGACCATTCGCTCGCCGGGCTCGACAGCGTCGTGTACGACGGTGCATCGTACGCGTCCACCGTGATCCAGTACGGGCGCGGCGGACCGAGTGCATTCGCGATGACCGCCGGCTACTCGCTCGAGTTCGTCCCGGTGAACGATCCCACGCATCTGCATCGCGGCGACACCCTGCACGTGAAGGTAATGGGCGGAGGCAAGGCGGTCGCGGGAATCGGCATCGACGCCATCCCCGCAGCGGATACGAGTACTCCACCCGTGGTCGGCGCGCCCAGCACCTCGCTCACCCTGACCGCCGACGCGAATGGCGTCGTGCACATCCCGCTCGGCAACGCCGGGCTCTGGCTCCTCCGGTCGGCTTTCGTCAGCAGGAAGGCCGGGGGCAATCCCAACGAGTTCGAGGTTGCGCGCTCGACGTACGTGTTCTCGGTGAACGCGAAGCACTGACTCACCAGCGCGTTCACCGCATCGGTGCCATCTCGTGATTCGTCGGCTCCATGTCCCTCTTCGATTGATGCGTTGTTTCTGCCACCGTCGGCACGTTCAGGGCTGGCGCGGCGCTACATGCGCATGTCCATCGGTGTCGGCGACGCAACCAGAACCGCGGTGACGATCAATACGACGATGCCGACGGCGAGCTCGATCATCGCGGACCTCCGGATCCGCTCGGCGCCGGCGATCTGGCCGAGCGTCGGCTTCACCCGAAGCCAGTTGTACGCCCCGGTCAGCGCGACGATGGACAAAATACCGAGCTTCAGGAGCAGCGTCTTGCCATAGGGCGTCTGCCAGAGCGCGGGAACCGTCCCCATGTGGATCCACGCAGCGAAGGTACCGGTGCCGGCCACAAGGCCCGCGAAGACGAGGGCGGTCGGAGAGAACGCATTGATCAGCTCAGCGACCATCGGTCCACGCTGCGCTTCCGACAGCCGCATCGCGGCCGGGATCCCGGCCAGCACCACGAGGCACAGACTTCCCAGCCATCCACCGGCGCCCAGCACATGGAGTCCGTCGGCGAGAATCGTAAGCGGCAGCAGGCGCGGCGCGGACGAGGCATGGCCCGCGAACGCCGGCGTGAATGCAAGGATCACGGCGCCAAACGTGGCGAGCCCCCATCCGCGGCCAGACCCGCCAGCAGCTCGCGCACGATGTAGTCCGACACCCGCGAGCGCAATCGCGACCAGTTGTAACAGCCAGCCTCTGCCCCACACGGTCTTCCCGAGCATCGAGACGATCTGGCCCGTGTTGGACATTCCCTCTGCCCCGTGCATGGCATACGACTGCACGACCACCCTGAGGATCGCGGACAGCAGCAGCACGCCGACGGCCATATATCCGATCCGGGCCGCGCGCATGCCGGCGTCCGCCAGCATGGGGGAATCCGGGTCCTCCTTCCGACGCAGAAAGCCGAGCACGAGTTGACGAAACGCGACCGCACCGATGATGATGAGCAGAGCGACGAACTGCAGCCAGCGGACAACTACATAGGGCGAGGAATCGGCGCCGAAGCCGTTGCCCTGCGGCATGGTGACGGGATTCTGGTGCATCTGCATGCCGGCCGTGTCTCCGGCCGAAACATTCGCCGGCTCCCTGCCCGCGCCCATCGCTCCAGGTGCGATCGTGAAATCGAATTGCCCGCGCATCGGATGCCCGTCGTCCCCAGCCATCTGCCAGAGCACGGTGTACGTGCCTGCGGACATCGCCGAGACGATCGGAACGAGCAGCGCACGGTGGGAATCCGGGGCGTACGCGATTGCGCCGAGTTGAATCTCCACCCGGCCGGGGCCGATCAGGCGCACCGTGCTGAACTCCAGCTCCGGCACTTCCGTGAAGTCCAGCCGGAGCGACCGCGGCACGGCGGCGAGGTGTGATCCGGCTGCCGGCACCGCGCTCTTGAGCTGGCCGTGCGCGCTCGCCGTGCCTGAGAGCGCGACGAGGAGCAGGAGTGCCAGTGGAAGCGCACGGGACCACCCAGGCAGCAGTCGTCGTGGCGTACGCCCAGGACTGTTTACATTGCATAAAGCGTTCACTGGCGACGAGGCAGGTTCGGCCGGGCTGCACATGGGCGGAATGAGTCGGATGAAGGAGTTAAGTGCGCTGCGAGTGACCCAATGAAGGAGCGAGGCAGGTTCGTTGGCGCGCGGACCTACAGCAACGGTGGGCCCCAGTCGCCCCCCGGGAACAGTCGCCGAAGTCCGAAGGAGTACGCCGTGCCGAAGGTGATGTACCATCCCTCCCCCGCACCGTTCAGTCGACGTCCGGCGCCGGCGTCAAGTGCGAGCATCGGCGTCGCCTGATACCGCACTCCCGCACCCGTCGTGTAGTCAACGCGTTCATTCGGGTCCAGCGGAGCGCGGCCATACAGCTCGGCGGTAATGAGGGTTGATCGCAGCGGCAGTGTATGGTCGACGGCGACTCCCGTGATCCACCGCGAGATCTCCACGCCGCCGTCTCCCCCCACGGTTCCCGCTGCGATGCTCTGCGTGCCAAGTCCACCTGACCCGAAAGTGTACTGGCCGTTGGCGTGCAAGCGTCCCCACCCGAACGAGCGCGTGAGCAGACCAGTCAGCGACGTCGCCGCGCGGTCGCGTGCGAGGGCGCCGACTGGCGCGAGGAGGTCGGCACGCAGCGCCAGCGCCGGCCAGTGCTGCGTTTCGACATTCAGATTGTACATGACCGAGAGCGACAGTCCCGCGACGCCCGTGCGGCGCGCGCCATCAGCGGTCGTCGTGACGAGCGGCAATCCGATCTCCACCTGCGTGCGGGGCAGAAGTCCATAGGCGAGCTCCGGCTCCACGCCAAGGCTCGATCCTCCGCCCCGCGGCAGTTCGAGCCGCAGCGGCGCAGCCTTCAGCTCCAGGCCATAGCGCTCGGTGACGGACGCGTCCTCGATCTGCACCGGACGGCCCCGATCCGTGTTGTAGTAGCCCGATTGTGCCAACGCTGGGTGGGCAACGATGACGGCAACTGTCAGGAACACTCGTGCAACGCGGTGAGCTCTCATGGTCAGCGCCATAGCCGAAGACCGAGCACGAACTGGTTTCTTGCGAACGCCTTGTCCGACCCTGCCTCCGCCTCCGCACCGTCACCGCTACGGCGCGATCGGGTGAGTCCCACGTACGGCGCGAACTGGCGTGTGAACTCGTATCGCATCCGCAACCCCATCTCGTAGTCGTTGAGTCCACGCGTCACACCGTACGCCGGAATGTCCTGCATCGATGCGTTGAGCTCCACTTCCGGTTCCAGCATGAGCAGCTGCGTGATCGCCAGGGCATACGCGGCCTCGAGGCGCGCCGAGAGCTCCCCTTTCGTGCTGAGGAAGACGGTGGGCGATAGCTCGAAGCGATAGGGCGTCAAGCCGATCAGACCGAATGCGAGGTACTGACGACTCGGATTCGACGCTCCCCAACCCCGATCGGCGCGAACACCGATCACGGCATCCCAGAAGGGATCGACCAACCGGCCGTACAGCACCTGCGCCTCTGCTTCACCCTCAGGGCGGGAGGTCGCGATGTCTCCCTGGGCGCGAATCCAGAGCCGCCGGCGCGATCCACCGTACCAGCTCAGGATGTCGAATCCAACGGGTCGACCCTCGTCGCCAGGTGATACCTCGAGCTGATCAGCCAGGATGAACAGCGTCGGCTTCCACGTCATCATCTTCGTGCTGCTCATTTCGCCCATCTGCGCGCGGGCGATGTCCGCGGTGATCGCGCTCGTCACGAGCGCGAGGACGGTGACGACCACACCCCGGAGTGCACGGCGTGTCGCGTCAGCGAACATCGGCCAGCTCCGCTGCGCTGAAGGGATGGCCGGGTTGCGACACCTCGACCACGCGGAACATGCCCGTTTCCATGTGATACAGGATGTGGCAGTGGAACGCCCACCGTCCTGGCGCGTCCGCATTGATCAGCAGGGAGAGGCGCTCCGCCGGCTTCACGTTCACCGTGTGCACGAGTGGGATAAGCTCTCCATGCCCATTTTCGAGCTCCATGAACATGCCATGCAGGTGCATCGGGTGGTGCATCATCGAATCGTTCACCATCGTCAGCCGGATGCGCTCGCCGTAGTTCATGCGGATGGGGGGCATGTCCTGGGTGAACAGCTCACCGTTGATCGACCACATGAAGCGTTCCATGTTGCCCGTGAGATGGATCTCGATCTCGCGGTCTGGCGCACGGAATTCGCCACGAGGTTGAAGTGCCTTGAGATCGGTATACACGAGCACCCGCCAGCCGTCGTCGCCGAGTCCTGAGCCAGGTTCGGAGAGCCGCGGACCCACCTGCATCGGCACCGCCGAGTTCTCCGGCCCATGGGTGCCGGGCTCGTGTACGATCGTGCCCGGCAGTGTACCCGGCGGGCGGAGGCCGCTCGTTCGCGAGATGCCGGCCACGGCGTACTTCGCGCGATCGCCGGACGAAGGTGGCATGCCCGGCATCGCTGGGTCCATCGGCTTCGCCGACGACATGTCCATTCCAGCCATGTCGCTCTTGCCAGTCTTCTCTCCCATGTCCATCCCGGCCATCCCGCCCATCCCGGCCATCGACATGCCCATGTCGCCCATCACCAACAGGGGGCGCTTTCGCCGTGCCGGGACCGGCGCGTTGAATCCCTCCTGCGTCGTGAGCGTGCCCCTCGCATACCCACTGCGGTCCGTCGTCTCGGCGAAGATGGTATAGGGGCGATCCTCGGGTTCCACGATCACATCGTAAGTCTCGGCGTTGGCGATGCGGAACTCATCCGTCTCCACCGGCTGAATCCACTGGCCACTCACCTGGACGACCGTCATCGGGAGGCCGGGCAGGCGAACATCGAAGGTGGTATCGGAGGCAGCGTTGATGAAGCGCAGCAGCACGCGCTCGCCGGGCCGGAAGAGCCCTGACCAGTTGGCGCCTGGGGCCATCCCGTTCATCAGGTACGTGTACGTCGCCGCCGTGACATCGAGGACATCCGTGGGATCCATGCGCATCTGCAGCCACATCAGCCGCTCGCGGACCGTCGGCATGAAGCCATCGCGACCGACGTCACGAAAGAAATCGACGACGGTACGACGCTGGTAGTTGTAGTAGTTCCCCTGCTTCTTCAGGTGATCGAGCACGCGATACGGGTCTTCGAACGTCCAGTCGGACAGGACGATGACGTATTCGCGATCGAACTTCTGCGGATACCCGCCAGCCGGGTGAATGAGCAGCGGGCCGTAGTGGCCCGACTGTTCCTGCAACCCCGAGTGACTGTGGTACCAGTACGTTCCACTCTGACGGAGGGGAAATCGGTATTCGAAGGTCGACCGGGCCGCGATGCCCGGGAAGCTCACGCCGGGCACACCGTCCATTTCCATGGGCACGAGGACTCCGTGCCAATGAATGGACGTATCCTCGTCCAGGCGATTGTGTACGCGGATGACGGCGTTCTGTCCTTCGTACAGGTGCAGCAGGGGTCCGGGTATGGTCCCGTTGACCGTGATCGCGGAGGCCCGCCGGCCGGCAATGGCCAGCGTGCTGCGGTCGATCGTGAGATCGTAGATCGCATCGTCGCCGACGAGGCGTGGCTGAAGTGAAGCGCCGCCGGCGAGGGATACAGGAGCGCTCCAGGCATAGGCGGGACGCAACGCGTCCAGGCCGGTGATGAGACCGGCGGTGCCTGCCACGCGCATGAAGTCACGACGCGAGACTCTGGTGTGCAGTGGCGAATTCATCTTGTTCGTCACGAGCGCTCGTGTGATGTGCGGAAGGAATAACCCCTGTGAACACGGCTCACGTGCAGATCATGGTTCATGGGGCTGTCAGGATCTTGCGGACGCCAGTGTCCTGCCAGTGATCACGGAGGAGAGAATCGGATTGGATTCGTCGACGAACTACCGGGTCTTCGAGCAGCGCGGCGACCAGGCGTTGCAGCTTCGCGGATGCCGAATCCGGCATGCCGCTCGTGCCGGGCATGCCACTCATCCCGCTCATCCCGCTCATACCCGCCGTCCCGCTCATCCCGCTCATGCCCGCCATCCCGCTCATACCTGCCATCCCGCTCCCGTGCTCGGCAGCAGCGCGCGCGCCGGTCGAGGATTTCCCGGAGGCTGGCATGTTCATCTTCATGTCTCCCTTCATCCCCGGCATCGATGGCATCTCCTTCATTCCGGCCATCCCTCTCATGCCGGACATGCCAGCCATCCCTTTCATGCCGGACATGTCGTCCCGCGTCGGCCGCGCGGCAGCCGTACCCATCCCCGGCATTCCCGCCATACTCTTTGCACTCGACGCATTGCCTTTCACCGTCGCCATGCCCGGCATGGATTCCATCCCCGGCATATCGGCCATACGCTTCGCACTCGACGCATTGCCTTTCACCGTCGCCATGCCCGGCATGGATGCCATCCCCGGCATATCGGCCATTCCGCCGTGACCTGGCGCAGCAGCAGCGACAGCCCCTCCACTCCTGCCATTGTCCCCACTGCTTGCAGCCGAACCAGCCGGGTCCATCCCGGCCATTCCCGGCATGTTTGCCATCGCTTTCATGCTGTCCGTCGCCGGAGCCTGACTCGGCGCGACACTCGACGATGGTGTGCCACCGGTGCTGTCACTCCCAGGGGCATCGCTCGCTGGACTCTCACCTCCTGAGCAGGCAGAGACGAAGAGAATAATCCCGAGGCGGGCCACGTTCTTATCGAGCAGTGACATCACGACATTCCGCATGGTTCTGCTCATGGATGCTTGTGCGCTGGCAACGAATCCGGACGCGCCGTCGGCATCGAGGGCATGGGCCTCCTGACCGAATCGCGATTACCCGCATCCTT
>JBBSVF010000127.1:0-8571 GCA_038233745.1 Gemmatimonadales bacterium | reverse complement strand
CGGCTGTCGCCCGGCATTCTCCAGCGCATCCATCTCGCCGTGGAGCACCACACTGCCGCGCTGCACCCGCCGGTTGTGACCGCGCCCGATCACGCGGCCCTGGTGCACGAGCACGGAGCCGATCGGGATTCCACCCTCGCGGAGTCCACACTCGGCTTCCGCGATCGCATCGTCCAGAAAATCAGGCATAAGTGCAGTCGGGCGGCCTACAGCTCCACCAGGTCGTCGTACGTCTCCGGCCGCCGGTCACGGAAGAACTGCCAGGTGTTCCGCACCTGCCGGATCACATCCAGGTCGAGATCCGCGACAATCAGCTCATCCTTGTCGCGGCTCCCCACCGCCAGCATCTGCCCGCGAGGATCGCAGAAATAGCTCTGCCCGTAGAACTCGCCGATGTTCCAGGGCGCTTCGGTGCCCACCCGGTTGATCGCGCCCACGAAGTACCCGTTCGCCACCGCATGCGCCGGCTGCTCCAGCTTCCACAGGTACTCGCTGAGCCCCGCCACGGTGGCCGAGGGATTGAACACGATCTCGGCGCCATTCAGCCCGAGCGCACGTGCGCCCTCCGGGAAGTGGCGATCATAGCAGATGTAGACGCCGATCTTCGCATACCTGGTCTGGAACACCGGGTAGCCCAGGTTGCCGGGCTTGAAGTAGTACTTCTCCCAGAAGCCCGGCGCCACCTGCGGAATGTGATTCTTGCGATACTTTCCCAGGTAGGTGCCGTCGGCATCGATCACCGCTGCGGTGTTGTAGTACACTCCCGTGCTCTCCACCTCATACAGCGGCACTACGATCACCATCTGGTGCTTCGCTGCCAGATCCTGCATCAGGCGCGTGGTGGGGCCATCGGGAATCGCTTCCGTGGCCTCGTACCACCTCGGCGTCTGCTCGGCGCAGAAGTAGGGGCCGGTGAAGATCTCCTGCATGCACAGCATCTGCACACCCTGCTGCGCGGCTTGCTCGATCAGCGCGACATGCTTGTCGACGTTGGCCTGCCGGATCTTCGGGATGCTCTCGCTGGTGTCCATGGCATTGGTTGCCTGGATCAGTCCGCACTTCACGATCTGGGACATCAGTTCTCCTGTGGATGGCGGCGCATGAGCACGAGATAGATCGCGAAGCTCAGGCCGAAGGTCACGAACCAGGCGTACGAGTAGAGATGATCAAGGAAGGAGGGCGTGGCAACGGCACCCCCGGGCGTTGTCGCGGCATGGAGAAAGCCCGGCACCACCGGCAGCACACTCACGACGAGGGCAATCATCGCCCGGCTGTTCCAGCCATTCCCGTACGAGTAGATCCCGTTCTCCCGGAACAGATCAGGCAGCGACAACTGCTGGCGACGTATCACCCAGTAGTCCGCGATCAGGATCCCGCCGAGTGCACCCATGAGACTGGAATACCCCACAAGCCAGGTGAAGATGTACGCACTCGCGTCGGAATAGAGCTTCCACGGCATCATCAGGATGCCCACCACCGCGGTGATGAAACCCCCGGTGACGTAGCTGATGCGCCGCGGATTGAGATTGGAGAAGTCGTTGGACGGCGACACCACATTCGCCGCCATGTTCGTATGCAGCTGTGCCGCCAGCACCACCAGTGCAGCGGCGATGATCACCCTCGTGCCGCCGATGCGCGTCACGAGTGCGACGGGATCCCAGATCGCCTCTCCGAAGATCACGATCGTGGCACTGGTGACAGCCACTCCGATGAAGGCGAAGGCCGTCATGGTGGTGGGCAGGCCGAGCGCCTGGCCAAGCATCTGGGAGCGCTGGCTCCGCGCGTAACGGGTGAAGTCGGGAATGTTGAGGCTCAGCGTGGCCCAGTAACCCACCGCCGCCGTGAGCGCGGGAGGAAAGATCGTCCAGAAGGGCCGCGCATTCGCGCCCTGCAATCGGGATGATTCCGCGAGGATGTGGCCCAGCCCGCCCCCGTGCGTGATGCCCCAGTAGAGCAGCACCGTGCTCCCGGTGATCAGCACCGGTGCCGCTGCACTGCCCAGATGCTTGATGCTCTCGATGCCCCCCGCGATGATCGCCACCTGCAGCAGCCAGAACAGCGCGAAGCAGATCGCGATCCCCGCAGGAACCTGCTGCCAGCCGGGCCACGCGGCGGTGAACAGCGTGTTGAGCGCCAGCGCCGCGATCCACGTCTGGATGCCGAACCATCCGCAGGCCACCACCGCGCGTAGCAGCGCCGGTACATTGGCGCCGCGGGTGCCGAATGCCGCGCGACACAGCACGGGAAAACTGATGCCGTACTTCGTGCCGGCATGCGCGTTCAACACCATCGGAATGAGGACAATGGTATTGCCCAGCAGGATGGTGGTCATTGCCTGCCACCACGTCATGCCCTGCGTCATCATGCCCGACGCCAGCGTGTACGTGGTGATCACCACGCTCATGCCGATCCAGAGCGCGGCGATGTTGTACGTGCTCCACGTGCGCCGATTCAGAGGCGTGGGGGCGAGATCGGCATTCCAGAGCGCGCTGCCCGAGACATCCTCGTGCAGCTCCACGAAGTCCTGCGCCGCCCCGTGTGAGGGCGCGACGACAGGCGAGCTCACGTGTGCGCGGTGCTCGTGGCCGCGAGCCCGGCCGACGTGCGCGGGAGCCACTTGCCGCGCCCTTCCACACCCACCACGCGGTAGTCGTCCACGATCACCTCGCCGCGCGAGAGCGTCGTGCGCGCGAAGCCGGCAAGGTCCCACCCCTCATAGGGCGACCAGTCGGCGTTCGTCTCCATCTCACTGGGCGTCACTGTGTGCGTCCGCGTGGGATGAATGATCGCGAGGTCGGCATCCGCCCCCACCGCGATCGCTCCCTTTCGCGGGGCCAGGCCCATGATTCGCGCGGGGTTCGTACTGAGCTTCTCGCACATCTCCTCCAGCGTGATGCGCCCTTCCAGCACTCCCTTCGTGTACGTCACAGGCATGAGTGTCTCCAGCCCGGGCATTCCCATCGGGATCTTCGTCCAGTCACCCTCCCACATGGCCTTCTGCTCGCGCGTGAAGGTGCACGTGTCGGTGGAAATCACACTCACCTCACCGGACTTGAGGCCGCGCCACAGTCGCTCGGAATCCGCCGGCTTCTTGAGCTGCGGGCAGCAGGCAAACAGGTGCCCGTCCTCCCCCGCGAACACACTGTCGTCCAGCACGAGATACTGCACACAGGTCTCGGCGATCACCGGTACCCCGCGCCGCTGCGCCGCCGCAACGATCTCGGCGCCCTCGGCGGTGCTCATGTGCACGATGTAGAGCTGCCCGCCAGTGGCCTCGCACCACTGTACCACGCGCTGGATGGCCTCGGCCTCGATGAAGTTGGGACGCGTGATGGCGTGCAGCACCGCGCCGTGCTCCTGCATGAGCTCCGGGGTGTGATGACGCGCGATGAGCTCGTCGAGCACGCGCGACGACTCCGCATGCACGAGCAGCATGGCGCCATGCTCCTTCACCTTCTCCAGTGTGCCGAAGAGCGCCCGGTCGTCCGACTGCCAACCCTCGGACTCGTAGATCATGAACTCCTTGAAGGTGGTGAAACCGCGCTTCACCATCTCGCCGATCTGATCCTTGTGCTCGTTGTACCGCGTGATGCAGATGTGAAAGGTGTAATCGATGAGCGACTTGCCTTCGGCCTTCTTCATCCACGTATCAGCCGCGTCAGACAGTGAGCCATCCGCAGAGGGGATCGCAAAATCGATCACGGTGGTCACACCACCTCGCGCACCGGCGCGCGTACCACTGCGGTAATCGTCGGCGGAAACAGTTCCGCAGAAGGGCAGCTCCAGATGTACGTGCACATCCAGCACGCCGGGAATGACATGGTGCCCGGTGGCATCGATCACCTCGGCGCCGTCGGTATCGAGATTCGCTCCCAGCGCGGCGATCTTCTCGCCCACGATGCCGATGTCGCCGATGAAGCTGCCCCCCGGCGTCACAACGTTTCCGCCCTTCACCACACGGTCGAATCGCATGCGTCGCGCTCTGCTCCTCTTGAGGGGTTATCCCTGGCGTCAGCGTCGCGCCGCGCGCGTGAGCGATTCGTCCAGTACATCCAGCGCGTAGTCGACGTCGGCGGCGGTGATGCACATCGGTGGCTTGATCCGCAGCACATTGCCATCCAGCCCGCCCTTGCCGAGCAGCACGTTCATTTCGCGCGCACTCTCGAGCACGTCCAGCACCTCCTGCTTCGCCGGCTCCTTCGTGCCGCGATCGCGCACCAGCTCCACGCCCAGCATCAGGCCCATGCCACGCACGTCGCCGATGAGGGCGTGCGACTGCTGGAGCTTCTGCAAACCGGCCTTGAAACGGCCGCCTACCACGCGCGAGTTCTCCTGCAGGCCGTCGCGTTCGATCACATCCAGCACTGCGAGTCCGGCCGCCATCGACACCGGGTTTCCACCGTAGGTGTTGAAGTGGATGCGCTGCGTCAGCGTCTGCGCGATCTCCATGCGCGTGGTCACCGCCGCCAGCGGCGCGCCATTGCCGATCCCCTTGGCCATGGTCACGAAGTCGGGCGTCACCCCCCAGTTCTGGAAGCCCCAGAAGTGTTCGCCGGTGCGACCGACCCCCGTCTGCACCTCACCCGCGATGCACAAGCCCCCGCTCGCGCGGATCACCTCATAAGCCTCGCGCAGGTAGTTCGGCGCCCCTGACGTGGCACCGCCGACTCCCTGAATAGGCTCGGCGAGGAAGGCCGCAACTTTCCCGTCTGTGGAGTAGCGGATCAGGTCGCGAATGTCCGCCACCGACTGCGTGGCCTGCTGCTCCGGTGTCCCCGGAAATGGGCAGCGATACGGATCGGGATTGATGGCATGACGCACATTGCCGTCGCCACCGGTGGGGTACTTCCACGTGCTGTGCGACGTGAGCCCCATCGCGCTCGGACTGCCGCCGTGATACGCGTTGCGCAGGGCGATCACATCACGATGCCCTGTGTACAACCGCGCCATCGTGACCGCGAGATCGTTCGCCTCACTTCCCGAGTTCGTGAAGTAGGTCACGTCCAGTCCCTTCGGCATCCTGGACGCGAGCTTCTTCGCGAGCATCGCGAAGTTGGGATGCAGGTAGATGGTGGTGCTGTGCTGCAGCGTCGCCACCTGATCGCTCACGCGGCGCACCACCTCCGGATGCGAATGTCCTACCGACACGGTCACGATACCAGCGAACAGGTCGAGATACCGCGTGCCCATCTCGTCGTAGAGATACTGCATGTACCCCTCGACGATCATCAGCGGTTCCTTGTACAGCGTGAAGATCGCGGGGTTGGTGAACTGCTTCCGCATCGCGAGCACGTCCTCGCGACTGGGTCCCTCGTACTTCCGCGGCGTGTGGTCCACCGCCGGCAGCGTGCGCTGCGCCTCCGTCGCGGTGGCCATCAGTTGCTCAGCGCTCCCGACTCGGGCGACGCGTAGCCCTCCACCCCCTCGTAGCCGCCGGAGTAGCCCTCTCCCTCGGGACGCCGGATCTCCGACTGCGACACCACGCGATCGCGACGAATCCCCCGGAAGTCCTCGATGCACGTCCACCCCTTGTCCGCATTGCGCTCAAGGAAGGCGTCGAGCCCTTCGTTGAGCTTGCGGATCACATTCGGACCCACTGCGCTGTCCAGCATCGCTGAGGTGCACACTTGCACAGTGCCGGCGCCGAGCAGGAAGTAGGAGAGCGCCTGCGTGAAGTCGGACACGCCGCCGATGGCGCTGAATGCCTTGTCAGGGAACGCCTTCGTCATCTTCGCCATGTTCGCGAGCGACATCGGCAGGATCGCGGGGCCGCCGAGGCCACCACTGGAGACGAGCCCGTCCACATTGATCTCGAACTCGAGAGTTTCAGGATCGATGATCGGCAGCGAAGGAAAGGTGTTGGACGATACCACCGCATCAGCACCGCCGCGGAAGCAGGCACCCGCCTCCTCCACGATGTCCTGCGTGGCCGGTGTGAGCTTGGCCCACACCGGGATCTTCGCCACACTCGTCACGGCTTCGGTCACGGTGGAGCAGAGCACCATGTCCTTCCCGATGTTCGCGCCCATGTCCTTCCGGTCCATGTGCGGGCACGAGAAGTTGAGCTCCAGCCCATCCGCGCCGGCGTCCTGACACCCCTCGGCCAGCGTCTGCCAGGCGCGATGCTCCTTGTCGCTGCCGGAGCCCGCCATGATCGACGCGATCACCACCTTGCCGGGATGCGCTTCCTTGAAGCGACGGATCTTCGGCATCCACCAGTCGAGTGGCTTGTCGGAGATGAGCTCCCAGTTCCACGAGCCGTGCAGCGCGCTGCCGGCGCGCTTTTTCATCGACACCGAATTGTCCTCCGGCGCCGTGCGGAAGAACTTGGTGCGTGCACCCACGACGTTCTGCACCGGGTGCAGACCGATCGTCTTCACCACCACGCCGCCCCAGCCCGCGTCGAAGGCGCGAAGAATGTTGTTCTCCGATTCCGTCGGCGGCGCCGACGAGAGGAGAAACGGATTCTCGAACTGGATGCCTGTGAAATTCACCGATCGATCTGCCATGGTCGTCGAGCCTCCTCAGCTCATCCAGTTGGTTCCGGCTTCCTTGTTCCACTTGGTCGTCAGCTTCTTGGACTGCGTCCAGAATTCGATGCTGCCGCGGCCGGTGATGTCACCCACACCGAACTTCGAATCATTCCATCCACCGAAGGAGAACGGCTCGCGCGGAACCGGTACTCCCACATTCACCCCTACCATTCCCGCACTCGCCTTCTCCATCACGTAGCGGGCGACGCTCCCACTCTCCGTGAACACCGAGGCAGCGTTGCCATACGACGATCCATTCTCGATCGCGAGCGCTTCGTCCACAGTCTTCACGCGCACGATCGCGAGCACCGGACCGAACACCTCCTCCTGTGCGATCGCCATGTCCGGCGTCACATGATCGAGGATCGTGGGGCCCAGGAAGTAGCCGCCTTCGCGCCCCGCAACCTTCGTGTTGCGACCGTCCACGAGCACCGTGGCACCTGCGGCTTCCGCGTCATCGATGTAGCGCGTGATGCGCTCGCGGGCCGCCTCGCTGATCACCGGACCCACATCGCGTCCGGGCACCATGGCCTTCGCATGCTCCACCATCCGGTCGATGATGTGATCAGTCTCCGACACCGCCACCATCACTGACGCCGCCATGCACCGCTGGCCGGCGCAGCCGCTCATGCTCGCTACGATGTTCGACGCTGCCATTTCGCGGTTGGCGTCGGGCATCACGATCAGGTGGTTCTTTGCTCCACCAAGTGCGATGCAGCGCTTCAGGTTCGACGTCGCCCTGCGGTAGACGATCTTCGCTACCTTCGTGGAGCCCACGAAGCTCACCGCAGCGATGTCCGGATGATCGCAGATGGCCTCGACGGCTTCCTGCCCACCGTTCACCACCTGCAGCACTCCGTCCGGCAGCCCCGCTTCCGTGAGCAGCTCCACAATGCGTCGGGCACTCAGCGGCACCATCTCCGACGGCTTCAGGATCATGCAGTTGCCCAGGGCGATCGCATTGGGGATCGACCAGTTGGGCACCATGATGGGGAAGTTGAAGGGCGTGATCGCCGCCACGATGCCCACGGGATACCGCTCGATCCGGCACTCCACACCGCGGCTGACCTCCAGCACCTCACCCGGCGCGATCTGCGGCAGCGAGCAAGCAAACTCCGTGAGCTCGGCCGACTTCAGGATCTCGGCCTTCGCCTCGCTGTGGATCTTGCCATTCTCTTCCGTGATGAGCGCCGCCAGCTCGTCGATGTCGCGCTCGAGCAGCGTCTTGTAGCGATAGAGTACCTGCACGCGCTCCTTGATCGGGAGCGAGGCCCACCCGGGCAGGGCGCGCTGAGCCGCATCCACCGCCGAGTCCACGTCGCGCGCGGAGGAGAGCGGAACGCGGGAGATGCGGGAGCCACTGCTCGGATCGTACACATCGAGTGTCGGCGCTTCCGGAGAAACGAAAGCACCGCCGATGCGGTTCTGCACGTCGGCGTATTTCATGGGGTAACATGTGCGTCAGCCCCCCGCGGTGCAATAGTTTCCTGCCGCCCTCAGATCACGGGGCGGCCCTCGGCGGGCGTCATGCGCAGATGGGCCCCGTCACGACCCGTTTCGCGCACCCGCGTAATCACGGACTGCACGAGCGCCACCAGTCGCTGGCGCTCCAGCGGCAGCGCGAGTTCCGCGAGCACGGCGCGCTGCAGCGCAGGGGGCAGCGACGCCGGAATGGTGGCGGCTGCGCGATACAGCAGGCGCGCCCCACCGGCGCATATGGGAATCGTGAGCAGGTCCGCAACCCCGTGGATCGCCAGCTCGCGCTCGGCCAGCAGCAACAGGGGAGACCTCGCCCCAGCCGCCAGACGCGCCTCGGCGACTGACGTGTACACGGCGACACGATGACCGGCGGCTGCGAGTTGCTGCGCGGTGCCCTCGAGCAGCGCGACGTCGGTGCCGATCACCATCAAGTAGGTCGTGTCCATCGTGGGCAACTCCATTGTCAACGCACTCCCGGAGCGAGAACAGCCTGCAGCAGGCCGCCGAGCAACCCCAGCGCGAAATAGGCAACGATCGGCGAGATGTCGAATGGGCCGAT
>JBBSVF010000126.1:0-8574 GCA_038233745.1 Gemmatimonadales bacterium | reverse complement strand
TCAGCTGGACGACGCCGGACTTCGCGACGCGGTGCAGACGGCGGAGCGGCTGGCTCGCCTGGCGCCGGAAGATCCCGAGTACCTTCCCGATCTCCCGCCGCAACAGTACGAGGATGGACGCGGATGGAGCGAGAGCACCGCATCGCTCGATCCTGCTGGTCGTGCGCGCGCCGTCCAGGCGATCACCGCGCCCGCTGTGAAAGGCGGACTCGTGTCCACCGGCTATCTCGACACGCGGGTGGGCGCGACTGCTGTCGCCAACAAGAATGGATTGTTCGCGTACAATCGCGCAACGGCCGCAGCCCTCACGACCACGGTGCGCACACCCGACGGCACCGGCTCGGGCTGGGCAGGTGCAACGCACCACGACTGGTCGCGTATCGACCCGGCAACCCTCGGCGCCCGCGCGGCGGAGAAGGCGCGCGCGTCGCGAAACCCTGCCGCGGTCGAGCCGGGCCGATATACCGTTGTCTTCGAACCGACCGCCGTCGGCAATCTGGTGCAGTTCATCGCGAATGCGCTCAACGCGCGCTCGGCTGATGAAGGTCGCTCCTTCTTCTCGAAGCCTGGTGGCGGCAACAAGATCGGCATGAAGGTCGTCGACGAGCGCGTCACCATCGTTTCCGATCCGTTCGATCCGGAAGTGGCTGGTAGCCCGTTCACCGGCGAGGGCCTTCCAACACGTCGCAGCACGTGGATCGAAGACGGCATCGTGAAGACGCTCAACTATGATCGCTACTGGGCAACGCGAAAGAACATGCAGCCCACGGCGAGCGGCGGATCACTGAAGATGAGTGGCGGCAACAGCTCGCTGGAAGCCATGATTGCCTCGACACAGCGCGGCTTGCTTGTGACGCGATTCTGGTATCTGCGTCCTGTGGATCAGCGGACCATTCTTTATACCGGACTGACGCGCGACGGCACCTTTCTCATCGAAGGTGGGAAGATCACGCGGGCCGTCAAGAACATGCGCTTCAATGATTCGCCCGTCTTCATGCTCAACAATCTCGAGGCGCTCGGGACTCCCGAGCGCGTGAGTGCCAGTGAGGATGGTGGGCCGGGCCAGGCCATCATGGTGCCGCCCATCAAGGTGCGGGACTTCAACTTTACCAGTCTGAGCGACGCCGTGTGAGTCGGCGTCGTACATCGTGCCGTGCCTGAGTCAGGCGCGGTTCGCGGCGGGCGAAACGCATACGCGGTTCCTCGCTGGCTCGTCCGAACCACCGGGGGTTCGATCGGGCGTTCAACTCCTTTAGTGGAGAGTACCATGGCAGCAGCCAAGAAGAGCGCGCGCAAGAAGACCGCTCGCAAGTCCGCGGCGAAGAAGTCCACCGCGAAGAAGTCCACCGCCAGAAAGAGCAGCGCCCGCAAGGGTGGTGCGCGCAAGGCGGCGAAGAAGTCCACCGCAAGAAAGTCCACCGCGCGGAAGTCGCCTGCTCGCAAGTCCACGGCGAAGAAGTCCACCGCTCGCAAGTCCACCGCTCGCAAGTCCGCCGCGAAGAAGTCCGGGGCGAAGAAGTCGACCGCGAAGAAGTCCACGGGTCGCAAGTCGGCCGCGAAGAAGTCCACGCGCAAGATGGCAAGCCGCTAGTAACGGCCGAGGTGGCAACAACGGAGAAGCCGGCGCACACGCGCCGGCTTCTTTCGTTTTGTCACCTCGTGTAGCGGCCCTGTGCAAGCTCCACGATGCGGGCGATCAGCGCCTCGTGCGCGATTCCGCCTCGCTCCGCTGCGCGCGAGAACTCTCCGCTGCGCTCCAGATAACAGTTGGGATTCACCTCGATCACGAATACCTCCTCTGCGGCGTTCACGCGAAGATCCACCCGCCCGTAATCTCGAAGACGCAGCGCGGCGAACGCCTCCACGGCCACGCGCTGCATCCGCTCCACCAGCCCCGCGTCGAGATCCTCTGGAAACAGGCTCCGCGTACCAGCAAACTCTTCTCCCGCCTCATCAGCGCCTCCCGTACCGCCCTCGCCCCACTTGGCCTCGAAACTCGCCACATGCGGCCGACCCGCAGGAAAATCGCTGAAGTCCAGCTCCATGACCGGAAGCGCCAGCGGCGACGTGTTGCCCAGCACGCCCACGTAGAACTCCCGCCCCTCGATGAACTCCTCCACCAGCACGGGCGACTGGAACTCTCGCTGCAGCGCGTCCATCGTCCCCAGGAGCTCGCGCACGTCACGCACCACACTCTTCGACGTGATGCCCAGCGACGCATCCTCCTGCGGCGGCTTCACGATCAGCGGAAATGACAGATCCCCCGCGTGATCCAGCGCGCCGCGATAGAGGGTCGCGAACTGCGGCGTCCCGATGCCATGAAAGCTGAGCACCTTCTTCGTGAGACTCTTGTCGCCCGCCATCAGCAGCGCCGCTGGACTGCTACCGGTGTAGCGCAGGCCCAGCAGATTCAGCAGCGCCGCCACATTCGACTCGAGAGCGCTCTTGCCTCCGAACGATTCCGCGAGATTCACCACCAGCGCCGGCGCCTGCGCCCGCAGTGCGTCGATCACGGGCTGAACATCGTCACCCACCGCCACCCGCACCGGCTCGTGGCCGAGCGCCGCGAGTGCGCTCTCGATCTGCGGGAGTACCGGGTCCTCCGGTGGTTCAGCGGCATCGGCGCTGTGGAGCAGGGCAACCTTCATGACGTCTCCGTGGTGTGGGCATCCGCGACCCTGGCATAGTGCCAGTGCAACAGTACCGCCGTACCAAAGGCGGTGAGTTCGATCAGTGTAGTCGATTCAAGCGCATGCGTGCGCAGCGCGAGCGCGTCGGCGCGCATCGCCAGTGCATGCACCAGCGTCCGCACGGCCGTAGGCGTTGCGGAGGTCCAGTAGCTGATCCGGACCACCAGCTCGTGCTCATGCCGCCGAACGAATTGCGAGGCGGGCATTCCCTCCGTCGCAACGGAGGCAGCGGCGAAGATCCGCGCGAGATCGATGTCGAACTGTCGCCCATCGCCCACGTCGGGAACGTCCGCGTCCTCGTAGTGCTCCGCCACGGTCCAGCGCATGGACTGCACCGGGAGGTCGTCCTCGCCGGGCACAACGTTCGGAGGCACCTCCGCCGGAAGCGACGCCATGGTACGGTCCACCCACTCCAGCTTCCGCGCTGCACCCCACCCCGCATACTCGCGCTGCCAGTCGAGCCCCGGCGTGAGCCACACCGCAAACGTCTCGGCGAAATCCTCATCCGGATGCTTCTGCGCGTACCAGCCGAGAATGTGCCGCACGTAATCGCGGGACCACGGATCGGTGGACCACGACTCCTCATAGGGCCGCGCGTAGTCGCCGAACAGCTGCGCAAACCCGTCGCGTTCATGCAGGCGGTATGCGTAGTTCACGGCGTGGCCGGCCTCGTGACGCAGATACCGCATCGATTCGTCGTCGTCCTCGACGGCCCCCGCATGCTCGGCCTCCAGCCGCTCGAGCCGCTCGTCCGCCAGATAGAACGGCACGCCAATCAGCGGCGTTCCATCCGGACACCCCCATTCATCGGACAGGTACACGGGGGGCAGGAAGGGAACGCCGCGTGCGCGCATTTCGTCGTGCAGTTGCTGCGTCAGTCGCTCCACACGCGAGCCGGCCACCGTGAGGCCCAGCTCCGCAATGGTCCGGCCGAGTAGCTGTTCCCGCTCCGAACTCCAGTCGACGTCAGCGCTCATGCGCCAACGCGGGGGCAACTCGCGTACCCGAGCCGTCAACGACAGAGCGCCGCGAGAATCTCGCGGCGCTCTGCCTTCTGATCATGCAGCCTTGATGTCGCTCTCGATCTCGTCTGCAGGCCCGGGTGACCACTCGAACGACACGAATCGCGGTACGCCCTCTGGCTCCCACCCGCGACTGATGACGATTCCCACCGGTTCCTCGACCTCGACCTTCGCATCGTGCTTCATCGTACCGCCTCGCTCTGCATGAATCAGATCGGCACCCGGAACGGCCGGGGCCAGTCTCCTCAAAAGCAGCATCGAGGCCATCGCGTGGCATAGTTGCAAGTTGTTGTGCCGCAACGTGATACGCCAACAGGAACATCGCTGGGCAGTGACGAAAGCGTCATTGTGAAACGATCACCGCGACGCAAAACGGGTCAGAATGACACTCGCTCGTCGCCGCACTCACCCAGCGTCAGCTCACACTCTTGCGCGCCAGAAACGTGGTCGGCGAACTGTCATCCACCGTTACTTCCCACCCCGCATAGCGACGCCGCAGCTCCGGGATCGACACCGGAGTCCGCTTGCCCGCCGCGATGGTCTGCACCAGATGCACCCCGCCATCTGTCGTCGCCGATTGCAGCACGGCGATCACCCGGGCCCGATCGCTGGCCCGCACTCCCGCGAACGCTGCAGGGGTATAGAGCACAGCTGTGAGCGGCTCGTCAGGCGTGAACGACATGAGCGCGTCTGCACTCGCCCGCACCCGGTCGCCAAGCCCGGCCAGCTCGGCCGCGCTCATCACGCGCTCCACCGCCTCGGGCGCGTCCAGCGCCGTCACGTCGCAGCCGTTGGCCGCCAGATACAGCGCAGGCGTCTCGATGGAGCCGGCCACCAGCACGCGCGACTCGGCGGCCACGTGCTGCACTGCGCGCACCACGATGTCGTCCGGGCGCAGACCCCAGTGCTCCGGGCGCCGCATCTCCGCCAGGAGCGCAACCCGCCGGCGTCGCCAGGTGTCGTAGCCAGGCAGTCGCAACCGACGGAAGATGATCTTGTCCACCTCGTCGCAGAGCAGCAGCTCCGTGAGCGCGAACTGCTGCGCGGCAGCGAGCATCCGGACTGCCTCGTCGCCGATCGTGAGCAGCACGCTGCGCGGAACGGATTCCTTGTAGTCCTCGATCTCGCGCTCGAGATACAGCGAATACTCATGCTTGAGCGATCGCGATGGGCGCTGCGCCATTCGGTGTGGGCTGGGGACGCCTCTAAGCTAGAATGCAGGCCACAGGACGCAAGGTGCTGGCGCACATGAAGTTGGCGGCGTGAACCGTATCACGCCGGTTCCACATGCACCAGCGACTCCGCCGCGCCGAGTTCGCGCTCGATGGCGCGCTCCACTTCGTCCGTGAACTCGTGGGCGCTGGTCACCGTCGTCTGTCCATCCACGAGGATCGTCACCTCCGTGAACAGGTGCCCTGACGCCGTGCGACGCGAACGCGCGGAGCGCACACCGAGCACTCCCGGAATGGACGACACGATGCCCGCGAGCCGTCCCTTTTCAACGGCGCGGGCATCCACGAGGATGGGAATGCTGTCACGCAGGATGCGATAGCCACTCCACGCGATCAGCAGCGCAACCACCACGCCAAGCACCGGATCGGCGTACGTCACGCCCAGATGCGAAAGCAGCAGGGAGCCGAACGCGAGCGCAGTCACGAGAATATCGGACGACGTATGCTCCGCGTCTGCCAGCAGCAGACTGCTGTTCAGCGCCATGCCCCGGCGTCGCTCGAACCACACCACGATCACGTTCACGACGAGGGATCCGATCAACAACGCGCCATCGCTCACCTGCGCGGTCGGCATCGCCCGCGGGGAGAACAGCTCCGTGACGCTCTGACGCAGCAGTTCGAAGCAGGTGATCGAAAGGAATCCGACGATGGCCAGGGCCCCCAGCGTCTCGAACTTCTCGTGACCATAGGGATGATCGTCGTCCGGCGCGCGCGACGCGACCGAGACGGCAGCGATGGCCACAACATTGCTCAGCATGTCGAGCATGGATTCGAGCGCAGCGCCGAGGACGGTGAGTGCGCCGGTGCGCAGGCCTACCCCCACCTTGAGCCCCGCCGAGACGAGATTGAGCAGGAGCACAATCAGGAGCGCCCGACGTACCGCGCGCGCGCGCGCCTCGGGCGTGTCGGGCGTCACGGAATGCTTGACTCCAGGCGGTGCCATGCCGCAGTGTGCGCTGCGCGGCTCCCCCATGTCAACCGCCCTCCTCTCACATGCCTGAACTTCCGGAAGTCGAAGCGGCGTTGCGCACGTTGCGACGCGCGACGAAGGGACGCACGATCGCCCGCGTCCGGCTGCTGCACCCCGCACTCGTCCGTCGTGTCTCGCCTGCGCGTTTGCGGACGCTGAAGGGGGCGACAGTCGCTCGCGTCGAGCGGCGCGGAAAGCATCAGCTGCTGCATCTCGCGGATGGTCGCATCATTCATGTGCACTTCCGGATGAACGGGAACTGGGTCATCGACAAGGTGGATGATGAGCTGCCTCGGTTTGCACGTGCCGTTCTCGAGTTCACCGACGGTCGCCGGCTGGTGCTCGTGGACTCGCGTGCCCTGGGCACCTTCGATGTGCACGCGGCGGGCGCACTCCCGGATCTCGGTCTCGGGCCAGATGCCGCTGACCGCGAGTGGACAGCCGATGCGCTGATCGATGCCCTCTCGAAGCGTCGCGGGCCCGTGAAGCCCGCGCTGCTCGACCAGTCGCTCGTGGCGGGGCTGGGCAACATCTACGCAGCGGAGGCACTCTGGCGTGCGCGCATCGATCCGCGCACGGCGGCGCGCGATCTCGAGCCCGTGCGGGTGCGGTCGCTGCGTCGCGCCATCGCCGCGGTGCTCAAGCGGGCCACCGGCTCGCGCTACACGGATGACAGCACGGTTGCGCTGGACGTGTACGATCGTGAAGGACTTCCGTGTCGTCGCTGCGAGGTGCCGATCGAACGAATCCAGCAGGCAGGGCGGAGTACCTGGTTCTGCCCCTCATGCCAGGTGTGACGAGGAGTAGCTGGCACTGGCCCGCATGCCAGGTGTGACGATCAGTCTGCGGCTTCAAGCAGCGCGCCCTTGATGTAGCCAGTCTCGGGAATGGTCAGCACCTCGGGATGATCCACAGGCTGGCCCACGATCTCGCGGAGAATGATGCGTCGCCCGCTGTCGGCGGCAGCGTCGCGCAGCATCTCCAGGAAGAGCGGCTTGGTGAGATGAAAACTACAGCTCGCCGTGAACAGTCGGCCTCCGGGAGCGAGCAACCGCATGGCCCGCAGATTCACCTCCTTGTAGCCGCGCATGGCGGAGGGGAGCGACGCGCGTGATTTCGCGAAGGCGGGAGGATCCAGGACAATGGTGTCGTAGCGCTGGCGCTCGCGCTCCTGATGCTTGAGGAACTCGAAGGCGTTTCCGACCACGAACTCGCCGTTCGTCAATCCATTGCGCCGGAAGTTCTCCTCCGCGCGCGTGAGCGCGTGCGCCGAGGCGTCGAGTGCGGTCACATGGTCGGCGCGCTGCGCGAGGTGGAGCGCGAAGGAACCGTGATAGCTGAAGCAGTCCAGCGCATGGCCAGATGCCACGCGACCTGCCAGTGCGCGATTCTCGCGCTGGTCCAGAAAGGCGCCAGTCTTCTGTCCCTTGCGCGGAGCGGCGAGGTAGCGCACGCCGTGCTCCACCACCTCGATCTCGTCGGGAACCGTGCCGTGCAACAGCTCGACATCGGTCGGCAATCCTTCCTTCACGCGGAGCGAGACGTCGTTGCGAGCCAGAATGCCAGCGGGCGCGAGCAAGTCGACCAGTGCACTGACGATCTCGGTGCGGAAGGTCTCGAGCCCCGCACTCATGAGCTGGACCACGAGAATATCCGCGTAGCGATCCACGACGAGTGAGGGAATGCCGTCGCCCTCCCCGTGGACGAGCCGGTAGGCGTTGGCGACGTCGTCGAGTCCCGCACGGCGCACGAACGCCGCGGCGAGCCGGTCCCGCCACCAGGTGGCGTCGAGCGTGGCGTCGGGGTCGGATGAGATGCGACGGAGACTGATCTCGGAGAGCGGGCTCCAGAGCGCGACGCCGATGGGCTTGCCGCGCTGGTCGTGAACGCGCACCGCGCCGGCCGTCGGCGCCGGCGCGGTGGCGACGTCGGACTTGTAGATCCAGGGGTGGCCCTGTTCCCAGCGCCTGGCCCCTTTGGAGGAAACGACCGCGGTATGCATGCGAGGATAATAGAGGGTAGGAGAAGAAGGCTGACAGCCTGAAGCCGAGCGCTGACAGCCGAGCGCTCGTTGGCCCGGCGGCGACCCCGAACGTCGGCGTGGAAGCTGAGAGCTGGACGCCGAGCGCTGAGAGCCGAGCGCTCGCCAGTCAGGCAGCGATCCCGAACGTCGCCGTTCCCGAAAGGCCGACCCTTGAACTGCAGCCCCAGCCTGTGTACTATGCTGACCCGCCGCGATTGGCGGCCGGTCAACTCAGTGTTGTGACGCGCTTGCACCATCGGCCCGTCCCGATTATACTGGGAGGCTCGCCACGAAAGTTTCTGGTTCGTGGCCGCTGTTTGAAAAGTGAAGGACAGAGGATGGGTTGTCGGTCTTGTCTTTTTGGCCGATGACGTATCGTGGGAAATGGAATCTTTACCGATCGCCGAATACATCGCGACGTGAGTCGCGGTGGGCACGACGAGAGGTATAGGTAGATTGCACAGCAAAGCGCGCGTATGGCTGCTTGAACCATTTATGTGGTCAAGCGAAGGAAGGCATGTGGGGGATGCCTGGGCACACGGAGGCGATGAAGGCCGTGGTAAGCTGCGAGAAGCTCGGGGGAGTGGCACACACGCGATGATCCCGAGATGGCCGAATGGGGCAACCCGGCGGGCAG
>JBBSVF010000125.1:0-8581 GCA_038233745.1 Gemmatimonadales bacterium | reverse complement strand
GTCACGGAAGTACAGCTGAGTATCGACATTGACGAATGCGGAAGGGCGCATGGTGAGCTGGCTGAGCACCTCGCGCTGCGGCGCGAGATACCGGCGCAACGAGATCACCAGTCGCTTCACCTGAAAGATTTCCTGCAGGATCTGGTCGTCGAATTTCCCGAACACCCGCAACTCCAGATCGTCCACGAACTCGTCGAGCTGATCCAGAATCGGGAAGTACGCGTCCACGGCCGCGTCGAGGATCATGTGCGCGATGCGGCTGGGCCCGCGCGCCAGGAGATCCGCATTGCTGCGCAGCCGGTCCACCGCCTCGCCGACCACGGGCAGCGCCTCGACGTGCGACGTAACCACCGCGTTCCGCGTGAGGAAGATCGTGAGGTTGGCGGTCTCCAGGTCGTACGGGTCTGGCGTGGCCGCATTGAAGCCGACGACCCGCGCGACCACCACGAGGAAATCCTCGTATTCATCCACCTTCACGCGGCTCTCCGGGTTGCGCGCGTCCTCGATGGCCAGCGGATGAAAGTGGAAGACATCGCCCAGCAGTGCGGCCTGCCCATCGTCTGTCGCGTCGATGTCGACCCACAGACACCCGGTGCCGGCTGCGACGGCAGCACTCAGCGCCTCGACGGACAGCTCCGTGTCGGTGGTGCCGTCATCGTGCCGCCAGACACTCGAGCGCGGACGCGCGGGAGCGATGGACCGTGGAGTCGTGATTGCAGGTATATCAGTCATGTGATTGGCTAACTTCTGCGTTGGCGAGCGGCCTCGCCACCCCTCGCGCAAATCCCCGCCGTGGCGAATACTACCAGCACGCGCCACCGCCTTCGTCCGCTCCGACACGATCCCATGCGACTGATCTCACGTACTCCTCTGCTGCTGGCCTGCCTGGCCGCCGGCTGCGCCACGGCCTCGATGTCTCCCGACAGCGCGCCCATGGGTCGCGCTCTCGCCCCGCGCCCCACCTCCGGCGCCATCCTGCCAGCCGACCTCATGACGCGGCTCTACATCTTCGCGGACGACTCGATGCTCGGCCGCGAATCGGGACAACTGGGCAACGTGCGAGGCACCAACTACATCGCGCGCGAGATGCAGCGCATGGGACTGCGCCCAGGTGGAGAGAATGGCACCTTCTTCCAGACGGTGCCGGCCACGATGTCGCAGTTCGATTCCACGAGCGCCCTGACCGTGAACGGCAGCGTGCTTCGGTACGGCGTGGACGTGTTGCCCCTCAATCCCGCCACAACGAATAGTGGCCTGCCGATGGGCTCTGCCTCTCGCAGTCTCGACGGCCTGCGCGCGATCTACGGCGGACAGCTCGGCGGCACCATGATCTCCCCCTCCGACGCCGCCGGCCGGCTGGTGGTGTTCACACTCCCCGCCGACAGCATCGGCCAGCACGAATGGCGCTGGTATCGAAAGCACTCGCTGGAAGCCTACGGAGCTGCCGGCGCAATCGCCGTGGCCGGCCTCGACATCACACCCGCGGCCTCCATCCGGTCGCTCCGTGGCGCCATCGTGCATCTGCCACTCGAGGGAACGGGTGCCTATCCGCTGGGACTGCAGGTGTCGACGTCGGCCGCCCAGCGCATGCTCGGCGTGTCGACACTCGATGGTCTTCGCGTGGGAACCGGCGGTGCGACGCTGTCAGGGACGACGTCATTCACCGATCGGCCCACACCGTACCCTGCGCGCAACGTGATCGGCATTCTCCCCGGGTCCGATCCCGCGGTGGCCGGCCAGTACGTGGCCATCGGTGCGCACAACGACCACATCGGCATCGAGCGCCATCCGCTGGAGCACGACTCCGTGCTGGCCTTCAACATGGTCCTGCGCCGTCAGGGCGTGCAGGATGCGATCAAGCGTCCCACGCCTGAACAGTGGTCGCGGATCCTGCAGCTGCGCGACAGCCTCCGTGCGTCTCACGGCGGCATCCGTCCAGATTCCATCAACAATGGCGCGGACGACGACGGTTCGGGCACCGTAGCCATGCTGGAGATCGCCGAGCGCTTCGCCACGGCGCCCGCACGCCCGCGTCGCTCGCTGCTGTTCGTGTCGCACACGGGCGAGGAGAAGGGCCTGTGGGGCTCACAGTGGTTCACCGATCACCCTACCGTATCCCGCGACTCCATCACCGCGCAGCTCAACATGGACATGGTGGGTCGAGGCAAGGACTCCGACATCATGGGGCGGGGTCCGAACAACGTGCAGCTCATCGGACCAAGCCGGCTCTCGTCCCAGCTCGGCGCGCTGATCGACTCGGTGAACGCTGTTCGCACGCCAAGGATGGACATCGACTACCAGTTCGATGCGAATGGTCATCCGCTGAACCGGTACTGCCGTAGCGATCACTACATGTATGCCCGCTACGGCATTCCCATCACGTATTTCTCACTGGGCTATCACACCGATTATCACCAGGTGAGCGACGAGCCGCAGTACATCGACTACGAGCACATGGCGCGCATTGCCACCTTCGTGCACGACATCGCCGAAACGGTGGCGAACCGTCCGCAGCGGCTGGTGGTGGACGGTGTTCGGCTTGACCCCAAGGGAGGCTGCCGTCAGTAGCTCACGCGAGTTCCTCCACCCCCGCCGCCGAGACGCGATGCGACACGAGCGGCAGGGGCGCCGCTGCCTCGTCCTGAATGCTGATCGCCTGAGTCAGCGCCGCGCGGCCAGCCTCGATACCCGCACGATCATGTGCGAAGATCGTGGCCAGCGGTTCGCCCTGCTGGACACGTTCGCCCGGCCGCGCCGTGATCACGAACCCCACCGACAAATCCAGCCGATCCTCCATCGTCGTGCGTCCGCCGCCGAGTGCGATGATGCCGCGCCCGATGGCGCGCGGCTCCACGCGGGCCACCACCCCCGCGCGCGATGCGGCAAAGAGTTCCACCTCACCCGCCTGTGGCAGTAGCGCCGGATCGTCCACGACAGCAGGGTTGCCACCCTGCGCTTCGATGATCTTCTGGAAATGCGCTGCGGCCTTGCCTGACGCGATGGCGTCGGCCATCACCTGTCGCGCCTCCTCGCGATCGCGCACCACATCGGCCAGCATGAGCATCTCCGCGCCGAGCGCGTACGTCACCTCCATGAGATCATCGGGCCCTTCGTTGTGGAGGGCAGCGATGCACTCCTCCACCTCCAGGGCGTTGCCGCAGGCACGGCCGAGCGGGCGGTCCATGGCCGTGATGAGGGCCACGACCGGGCACCCGTGATCTGCGCCGAGCTCGATCATCGTGCGCGCGAGCTCAAGCCCGCGGTCGAGCTCGGGAAGGAAGGCGCCGGAACCGCGCTTCACGTCCAGCACGAGTCCGGTGAGACCCTCCGCGAGCTTCTTGCTCATGATGCTCGCCGCAATCAGCGGGATGCTTTCTACCGTGCCGGTGGCGTCGCGCAGCGAATACATCTTGCGATCGGCGGGCGCGATCTCGGCGGTCTGCCCAATGAGCGCGCAGTCCAGCCGCTCGAGCAGGCGTCTGGCGTCCTGGAGCGAGATGCGCGTCTCGAAACCGGGGATCGACTCGAGTTTGTCGAGGGTGCCACCGGTGTGGCCAAGGCCGCGTCCGGACATCATCGGGACGGCCACCCCCAGCGACGAGATCAGGGGAGCGAGCACGATCGAGACCTTGTCGCCCACGCCGCCGGTGGAATGCTTGTCGATGCGCGGCTTTCCGAGGTATGCCAGGTCGAGGGTCTCTCCGCTGCGCAGCATGGCGTCCGTGAGGGCGGCGGTCTCTCCGCGATCCAGGCCGCGAAGAAAGCACGCCATGAGAAAGGCCGCCATCTGGTAGTCGGGCACATGGCCGGCCGCATAGGCGTTCGCGAGTGCGCGGAACTCGCCCGGCTCCAGCCGGCCGCCATCGCGCTTTCGCTCGATGAGCCTCAGCGCGAGCATTGCGGCCACTGTGGGGTAGGTCTATCCTGGCGGAGGCTGGTCGGCCGCCCCACCATGTCGTTCGACAGCGATTCGTTCACCAGCATCCTGGAGTCTCTCATGTCCGTGTTGTCAGCCATTCCGCGCGCGCTCGTTCGTCCCGCGGCGGCTCTCGCGCTCCTGATCGTTCCTGTTGTCGCCTCCGCCCAGAGTGCCGCGGAACACATCGCCCTTGGCGACCGCGACGCTGGGGCCATGAACGCCGCCAGCGCCCTCCGGCACTACGAGGAGGCCATGAAGGCCGACCCGAAATCGTACGAGGCGTTGTGGAAGGCCACCCGCGAGGCAGTGGAGCTGGGCGAGTACAATCCGAACAGCTCAGATCGCGATCGCCTCTACAGTTCGGCCGAACTATATGCTCGGCGAGCCGTCGAGGCCAATCCGGGCGATGCCGAAGGGCACTTCCAGCTTGCCAAGGCGCTGGGGCGCAAGGCGCTCTCGCTGGGCAAGCGGGATCAGGTGAAGTACGCCGGCGACGTTCGCACGCATGCGCTTGAGGCGCTGAAGATCGCGCCGAAGCTCGGTGGCGCGCTGCACGTGATGGGGATGTGGAACTACAACGTGATGAAGCTCAGCGGCGTCACGCGGTTCATGGCAAAGACCTTCCTGGGCGGCAAGGTCTTCGATTCAGCGAGCTGGGATGACGCGCAGCGATACATGGAGGAGTCGGTGGCCGCTGAACCGAACCGCCTCGTTCATCATCTGGATCTTGCCCGTGTGTACGAGGCGCGCGGCATGAAGGATCAGGCACGCGCCCAGTACACCATGGTGACGAGCGGCCGAGCGATCGAGTTCAACGATCGCCGGTATCAGGCCGAGGCGAAGGTCGAAATGGCTCGCCTCTGAGACCTGGCGGGTCTCGGCGGCGCTAGCCGTCGAGACCTTCCGAGGCCTCGAGCTCCTTGCGCAGCGCCCGCCGTTCCTTGCGCTCGCGGAGTGCTCGTCCCGCATCGCGGAGTTCCTCCCGGAAGTCGTCCCAGGCGTCGTGACCCCGGCGGCTGATGGCGCGGCCAGCCCGCTTCGATTTCCGCGCGAGCCCCACCCGGGTCTGCAGGCCCGACTGCGGCGCGGTGAGGAGGGCGATTCCCGCCCCCACAGAGATACCGAGCGCGAGACCCGCGCTGAAGACCAGCACCTGTCCCCAGTCTGTGGACTCGGTGACTGGGGGGAGTGGTGCAGGCGGGCGCCGTGAGGAGCGGGCGGCGGATGCCTTCGGCGGATTGGCGTCTGCGGACGCGGTCGAGCGGGTTCGTGCGGGGCCGGCGTAGGACATGGGCTCGGTATGGTAGGGGTCGTCTGGTTTGGATTTTGCGTTCGACGGCTCGAGTCACCGCGGGGAGTGAGGTTGCTCCCCCCGTTCCGCTGTCTCTGGATCCCAACGGATCAGGCACGGATCGGTGGAGACTGGAATGAGGTGCAGCGCGGCCGACTGCGGTGTACCGAACGCGAAATTCACGAGTCACGCGGTGTGAGGGCCATACATGACTGGCAACGGAAAGACTGTCCTGCTGGTGGAGGACAACGAGGACAACCGCATCGTCTATTCCACGATTCTTCGCCACTTCGGGTACGAGGTGTCGGAGGCACTGAATGGCGAGGAGGGCATCAGCAAGGCCCGCTCGGAAAAGCCCGACCTGATCCTCATGGACATCTCGATTCCGATCATCGATGGCTGGGAGGCCACGCAGGTGCTGAAGCATGATCCAGCCACCCGCGATATCCCGATCATCGCGCTCACCGCGCATGCCTTGGCGTCCGACCGCGAGAAGGCGATGGAGGTGGGATGCGACGGATACCTCGCCAAGCCCTGCGAGCCGCGCGCGGTGGTAGCCGAGGTGCAGCGATTCCTGGGACGGGACACGGCGCCGAATGCCGGCTGATCCACCCGTTGGCGCACCGGTGCAGAGCGATGTTCTCGCCTCTTCGGTAGCTCCGGCGCACATTCTCGTGGTGGATGATCACGAGGACAACATCGAGGTGCTCCGCGTTCGCCTGGACAGCTGGGGCTACCGCACTGACGCCTGCTACAACGGTCATGACGCGCTCGCCTTCGTGAAGGCCACGCCACCCGATCTCATCCTGCTCGACGTGATGATGCCGGAGATCAGTGGCATCGAGGTCGCGCAACAGATCAAGGCCAACAAGGATCTGCCCTTCATCCCCATCATCATGCAGACCGCCCTGGATTCCACCGAGGACAAGGTGGAAGGGCTGGAAGCGGGGGCCGATGACTACATCACCAAGCCCATCGACTTCGCGGAGCTGAAGGCGCGCCTTCGCTCCATGCTGCGCATCAAGCGGCTGCAGGAGGAACTGGAGGAGCGCGAGAAAGAGCTCCTGAAAGCGAACGAGCAGCTGCGCTACATGTCTCAGACAGACGCGCTCACGGGGCTGGATAACCGCCGGCACCTCAACGAGCGCATCGAGGAGATGTTCCAGCACGCGCAGAGACTGAACGAACCGTTCTCCCTCGTGATGGTGGATCTGGACAAGTTCAAGAGCGTGAACGACACCTACGGGCATCAGGTGGGTGACGAGGTGCTCAAGCAGCTCTCGGCGATCCTCAAGGACGAAGCGCGCGAGATCGACCGCGTGGGCCGATATGGGGGCGAGGAGTTCATGCTCCTGCTTCCGGGCACCGTCCTGGACGCAGCGGTGACCTTCGCCGAGCGGCTGCGGAAGCGGATCGAAGGCCATACCTTCACCTTCCCCGACGGCACCCTCACCCGGACGGCGAGTTTCGGCGTCTCCGGCTGGCCGCATCCCAAGATCGACGAATGCGACTCTCTGGTCCGCACAGCCGACGCTGCGCTGTACGTGGCCAAGGAGACGGGGCGCAACCGGGTGATCCGGTTCGACAGCGACGAGTTCAACACGCATATTGCCGCCCATGGAGATGAAGGCCACGCCCCAGACGCCGATGGCGGAGGAAGTCCCGCCGGACACTGATGACCTCGCGCGCCTGCGGGCGCGAGTGGCCGAACTCCAGCGCGAACGCGATCATCTCGTCGCCATCGTCGACATCCTGCAGGAGGTCTCCGCCTCGCTGCACTTCGTGGATGTGCTGCAGACCATCGCGCGAAAACTGGGCGAGACCTTCGGGCTGGATCGCTGCGCCATCTTCCTCTCGGGCGACAAGGACGAGGTCCGCCTGGTGGCGAGCTACGAGGATCCCAGCATCAGGAATCTGGTGGTGGACCTCAACCGCTATCCCGAACTGAAGCGCGCCTTCGACAGTGGCGAAACGGTGTTCATCCCCGACGCCGCGAATGATCCCACGCTGCGCAGCATCAAGTCGCAGCTCGACTCGCGCAATGTGCGGTCGATCGTGGTGGTGCCCATCCGGTGGGAGGGCTCCGTGATCGGTGCGATCTTCCTCCGCACCGAACGGGATGGCGATCCCTTCAGCGAGGCGGACGTCCGCTTCTGCGATACAGTCGCGTCGCTCACGGCCAAGGCACTCCGCAATGCCCACCGGTTCGAATCGCTGCTGCACAGTCAGCAGGACGTAGGCGTTGCGCAGCGGAAGGCCGACCTGCAGCGCGTGGCGCTGGTGGGCTTCCTGCGCCGCCTCCTCGACCGCTACGCACAGGGCGAGGAGCATACGTGGGCCGAGACGCTCCTGCCCAAGGCGGCCGACGAGGAGCTCGAGCGGCTGGTGACAGTCGCCATGCAGGTGCTCGAGGAAGAAGCCAGGGGCTGACGGCGCACGCGCATGACCACCTCCGATCCCGAATCGCGCGCCGCCGAGTTGCGGGCGGTGCTGCAGCAGGCGGCGCACGACTATTACCAGCAGGACGCGCCAACGCTCTCCGATGCTGCGTACGACCGCGCCTTCCGCGAGTTGCAGCAGATCGAAGCGGCGGATCCGGCGCTGCGCACCGAGGACTCTCCCACACACCGTGTGGGAGCCGAACCGGTGAGCGCGCTGGCGAAGCATCCCCACCTGGTGCCGATGATCTCGCTCGGCAACGCCTTCGACGAGGGGGAGCTGGGCGCGTGGGAGGAGCGCATCCAACGGCTCGTCGGCGACGACGCGCGTGCTGACGGCTACGTGGGTGAGCTCAAGATCGACGGAGCAGCGGTGAGCCTCACCTATCGCGACGGTGTGTTCGTGATGGGGGCGACGCGCGGCAATGGCACCGTGGGTGAGGATGTCACCGCCAATCTCCGCACTGTGCGCGACGTTCCGCTCCGCCTGTCGGGGGAGGACGTACCGGCGCTGTTCGAGATTCGGGGAGAGTGTTATCTGCCGTTCACGCTGTTCGAGGCGATGAACGCGGAGCGGGTGACAGCGGGCGAGCCGGTGTTCGCCAATCCTCGGAATTCCGCTGCCGGCTCGTTGCGCCAGCTCGATCCCGCGGTGACGGCATCGCGCCCCCTTCGCTTCTTCGGCTACACCGTCGCAACGCCGCCTGGCGAATCGCTCCCCTTTGCGACGCAGTGGGAACTGCTCGACACGCTCGCCCGGTGGGGCGTGCCCGTGGCGCCGGATCGTCTGCACTGTTCCACGCTGGAACAGGTGCACGCGTGGGCGCGCGACGTGGAACAGCGGTTGCGCGCCAAGCTCGACTTCGCGATCGACGGCGCAGTCGTGAAGGTGAACAGTCTGAAGTTGCAGGACGAACTCGGGGTGGTGGGCGG